>JAIRTD010000240.1 GCA_031255115.1 Spirochaetaceae bacterium
AGCCTCAGTTCAGTTGCCGGCGCGGGCTTTTTGGACTATTCAGATGTCAAGCGGCGCTATCCCCTCTACCACTGGCTGCTTCTCAGAACACAGCCGGGACAGGCTGCGCCGGAGGACCCAGCAGGAACCTGCGCCGCCCTTATCGCCGGTTTTGCCGCCAGCAGGGCCCAGGAACTTCAAGCAGCCCAGGAGCTTCAAGCAACCCAGGAGTTTCAATTGACGGCTGACATGGGCGGATATGGAGATTATGCTCCCTAAAAAAATGAGGGTTTAAGGTCAAGTATTATTGTGGAATGCTTCGAAAAGCGGTAAACTAAGGGTCTAAGGAGAACAATATGCCGGTAATACGTCCTGTGGCTGACCTTGAAACAAGCCCCAAAGAAATAATACAGGCTGCCCATGAATCGCGGGAACCTGTTTTCCTTACAAACCACGGCTACGGTGATTTGGTAGTCGTTAGCATGGAAGCATGGGAAGAAAAAAAGTTCGAAAACTATGTCTATGAGCAGCTTAAAGAGGCTTCTGAAGAAGCTGATTCCAACCCCCGTTGGCTTACCCATGAAGAAGTTTTTGGACCCATCAGACAGGAAATTGAAGAATACAAAGCAGCCTTAAAAGATGCTTGAAGTACGCTATCTTCCTTCTTTTTATCGGGACCTTCGGGGAGTGGTAAAGTATATCTCCCTGAACCTTAAAGCGCCCCAGGCGGCAGAGAATCTGGTTGACGAAATTGAAAGAGCCGTAAACGCCCTTAGAGAATTTCCCCTGGCCCATCGTTTATACCAGCCCGCCGAACCGCTGTCAAAGGAATACCGGGTAGCAACCGTTAAAAATTATCTCCTTTTCTATACCGTCGATGATATAATAAGAATACATCGTGTCATTTACAAAGGCCGGAATTTGGCAAATCTCATTACATAAGCAAGAAAAAGCCTCCCAATAAGCCGGGAGGGCGAAAAGGCCTCCTAGCAAAACAGGCCGCATTTATGTATACTCTAGCCCATGACCAGCGCCGCATTGGACCGCTATTTTCGTTCGCTTCTTGATATAGAGGGTTTTACTGCTGCAGACAGTTCCCTTAACGGGATACAGGTCGATAATGACGGGAGCGGTATCGAAAAGCTGGCCTTTGCCGTGGACGCAAGCCTTGAGACCTTTGAACGGGCGGCGGCTTCGGGCGCGGGTTTGCTTTTTGTACATCACGGTCTTTTTTGGGGCGCGCCCCTTGCCCTGCGGGGCGTTCACCGGGCAAGGCTTCAATTTCTCCTTGATCATAAGCTCGCCCTCTACGCGGTGCATCTTCCCCTGGACCAGAACCCCGTGTACGGCAACAACGCCGCTTTGGCGGAACTCCTTGGCATAAAAAACAGAGAGGGCTTTGGCGAATACCACGGCCGCGTCATTGGTTACAAAGGAGAGCTGGCCGAGGCTCTGACCGTAGACGAAGCGGTTAAACGCATCACCTTTATGGGGCGGCCTCCTTTGGGAGTGTATCCCTTCGGGCCCGCGGAAAACAAAACCTGCGCGGTCATTTCAGGCGGCGCGGCCATGGAGGCCCTCCAGGCCCTGGAAGCAGGGGTAGACCTTTATGTTTCGGGAGAAATCTCCCATACGGTGTACCACCACCTTGCCGAAGGCCGTCTTAACATGATAGCCGGAGGCCATTATTCAACTGAAGTATGGGGCGTGCGCAAAATCATGGAGCGGTGCGCGTCTGATTTGGGAATAGAAACTGAATTTATCGATGTCCCTACAGGATTATAGGAGTCTGTATGAACGCACCTGAACGTAAATCTTTGGCGCGGGGAAAGCTTCTGCCGTTTTCGCTGACGCTCTTTGTTATCGCCCTTGACCAGTTTACCAAGGCCCTCATTATACGCTACTTTCCCCAGAACGGCAGTTATATCAAGGAAGTTTTTGGCAATGACCTTCTCTGGATAACCCATGTACGGAACAAGGCCATAGCGTTCAGCCTGGGCCAGAACCTCACCGAATCGCTCAGGCCCCTGGTATTTGTGGTCTTTCCCATCGCGGCCCTGGGCTTCCTCATCTGGTATTACTGGAAATCCAAGGACCTCAGTACCGTACAGCGCTGGGCCATCGCCGGTATCATAGGCGGCGGCATAGGGAATATCATAGACCGCATCGCCCGTCCTGACGGGGTCGTTGATTTTATCAGCGTCAAATTCTACGGCCTTTTCGGCCTTGAACGCTGGCCTACATTTAACGTCGCCGATTCCAGTGTGGTCATCTCAGGGCTCATACTCATCGCTACCATGTTTTTTGCCGTGCCCAAAGAAGCGCCGCAGAGCGAAGCCGGCAAGGCCGGACAAAAAACGCCAGAAGAAGCGCAGACAGGAGAACCATAAACCCGCGCGCTTCACGTCAAAGGTCTCATTCTAAAGATTGACCGTTAAATGATTGACAGACCAATAAACCCGGCATACAATTAAAGTATATGGGCGTAAAACAAGGCAGCCTCAAAAAGAAGCATGACCGGCGGAAAACCTATCAATGGTATTTGTTTCTGCTTCCTACTCTTTTGGGAATACTCCTGTTTATGGCCTATCCGGTTATCGAATCATTCCGCTTGAGTTTTTTTAAGTCAAACGGGACTATTGAGTCCTTTCGGGGGCTGGCCAATTTCCAGTATGTCCTGCAAAACCACGATTTTGCCCTTTCCGTTTTTAATACTGCGTTCATTAATTTTTT
>JAIRTD010000249.1 GCA_031255115.1 Spirochaetaceae bacterium
GCCGAAAAAAAACTCAACGAGGATCATTTCGGCATACAAAAAGCCAAGGAACGCATTCTTGAATTTATCGCCGTAAGGCGGCTTAATTCCCAAAACAGCGGAGATTCCGGAAGCTGCAAGGGACCCATACTCTGCTTTGCCGGTCCTCCGGGGACAGGCAAGACCAGCCTCGGAAAATCAGTTGCCAGGGCCCTGGGCCGTTCCTTTGTCCGCATATCCCTGGGCGGCGTGCGGGACGAGGCCGAGATACGGGGCCACCGCAAAACCTATGTCGGGGCCCTGCCGGGAAAAATCATACAGTCGATGCGCAAGGCGGAGACCATAAATCCCGTTTTTCTTCTTGACGAAATAGACAAGCTGTCCTCTGATTTTCGCGGAGACCCGGCTTCCGCGCTGCTCGAAGTCCTTGACCCGGAGCAGAATTCAAACTTTACCGATCATTACCTCGAAGTACCCTACGATTTATCCAAGGTGCTTTTTATCGCCACGGCCAACTCGCTCCACACCATACCCTATCCCCTCCTTGACCGTATGGAAATCATTGAGATTCCCGGTTATGGGGAACTTGAAAAACTTTCCATTGCCAGGCAGTTTCTTGTTCCCAAGGAACTTTCGGAAAACGGCCTCAAGGACGCGGCGGTAAGTTTCTCTGATGAGACCATACTCGAAATTATACGCCACTGGACCATGGAATCAGGTGTCCGCGGCCTGGAGCGGGAAATCGCCCGCTGTGCCCGCCGCATAGCAAGGGAAGCGGTGCGTAAAGATTACGGCGTTTCAAAAGAAAAACCCATAGATCAATTCAAAAAAAAGGTTTTAAAAAAGGACCTCGAAAAACTTCTCGGCAGGAGAAAATACAAAAACGACGTGGTCTATAAGGAAGCCCGTGTGGGCGTCTCCTACGGCCTTGCCTGGACCGAAACCGGCGGCACCATACTCCCTGTTGAAAGCACCGGCTTTGAGGGCTCAGGCGAATGTGTCATGACCGGCAACCTCGGCGACGTGATGAAAGAAAGCGCCCGTATCGCCCTTTCCTATCTGAGGAGTATATTGGGAGGCTATGCGGTCAAGGGCGCCGGCATAGCCAAGACGGATTTTCATATCCATGTACCCGAAGGCGCCATACCCAAAGACGGCCCCTCGGCCGGCATCACCCTGGCCGCTTCCCTGCTTTCTACCCTGTGCGGGATTCCGCCAAAACCCGGCATAGCCATGACCGGCGAACTTACCCTTACCGGGCGGGTGCTTCCCGTAGGAGGACTCAAGGAAAAACTCCTGGCCGCCATACGGAACGGCATGGAACAGGTCATTGTTCCCAGGGACAACGAAGAAGATTTTTTGGAGCTTGACAGGGAGATCAAGGACGCCCTCAAGATTATATTTATCGAAAACGCCGAAGAAGCCTTTAATTTTCTCTTTGATAAAAAGATACGAGGCAAAAAACCCTCAAGAAAAAAATCAGGGTAAATCGCGTTTTATGGCATTGTCCATAACGCGTTATGCCAAAGGCTAAATATACTTTCCCCTCAGCGGCTTGAACTTTCCTGGAGTATGGCCAGGGTCCTTTCCGCGGTGCGGTCCCAGGAAAAATTCTGGGCCCTTTCGAGGCCCCGTTTTCTGCACTCAAGGTATACAGAACGGTCCGTGGCCAGAGTTACCATACGGTCCGCCATATCCTCAGGCGACAGGGGATCAAAGTACAGCGCGGCCTCGTCCGCGGCTTCGGGCAGGGAGGCCGAGCGCGCGCAGGCGACCGGAACCCCCGATGCCATCGCTTCGAGGGCGCCCATGCCAAAGCCTTCATACATGGACGGAAAAACCACAAAATCGGAACCTGAATAAAGTTCAGGAAGGCTTTTGGAAGGAAAATGGCCGGTAAAGAAAATATCATTGCGGTACCTTGATTTTGCGGCGCTTTTTTTTACTTTGTCGGCCCCCCGGTTATCCGCTCCGGCAAGAACCAGCCTGTGGGGATAATGGGTACGTTCCTTAAAGATGCCGAAGGCTTCGATGAGCCTGGTATGATTTTTGACCGGGTGGTCGATGCGGGACACATAGAGTATATAGGGCCGCCTGAAACTAAAGGGCTGTATCAGCACAACGCTTTCTTCGTTTCGGGGCCTGGGATAAAAGGCCGAAAGGTCCACGCCATTGGGGACTACCTCTATTTTTGACTCCCTGACATGGGCGACTTCCATCAATTCCTGCTTGACCCAGTTGCTTACCGCTATAACGCGGTCCAGATTGCGGAGCGAGCGGGTCAGAACCATTCTCAGGGCCGCCGCCAGATGTTCCCGGTTTGCCCGGGGCCCCCGGTAAACCGCCATATTGTGTACCGTTCCAACCGTCGGGCAGGGGGAATTTTTGGGGAGACGCTTGTGGGCAGCGGGAAAAAAACAGGCGCCGTAGTTCCGGGACGCGGCAAATTCGGGGTATTTGATGATATGCCATAACGAATTGGCCGTATTGCCGTTAAAAGAGCAGCGGGAGATAAATTCCAGGTCCCCGGCGGCGTCATTATAGGCAAAACGGTCAAAATCCCAGCCAAAAAGTTCATATTGGGCCCCAGAGGGGGGAATTCGCTTTAGTATTTCCAATAAATAAACGCCAATTCCTGATATACCGCCATCACAATCAAAGGTGTCGATGCCAATTTTCATGCCTGCCTCCGCCCTGTTCCAGTGTACCATACCGGTATTGTAAATAAAAGTACCGGTGGTATATACTGAAGGCGGAGAGGTTCTGTGCGCTGTCCACATTGCGGTAATTTTGACGACAAGGTTATTGAATCAAGAACTCTGGCAAACGGCGAGGCCATACGCCGCCGCAGGGAATGTAACGGCTGCGGCTGCCGTTTTACGAGCTACGAGCGAATAGAAGACAAACAGTTTATGGTGATAAAGCGCGACGGCCGCCGCGAGCCCTTTGACCGGAGTAAAATTGAACGAGGCGTGGAGCGCGCCCTGGAAAAGCGGCCGGTCTCCCCGATGATGATGGAAAGCCTTATCAACGAAGTGGAGGACGCTTCCGCCGTACTGGGAAAGGTCAACCACGAACTGGAGGCCAAAGCCATAGGGGAACTGGTGCTGGAAAAGCTTGGAGCCCTGGACAAGGTGGCCTATATACGCTTTGCCTCGGTGTACCGTCATTTTGAGAACCTTGACGAATTCGTCCGGGAGATTCAGAAACTGGGAAAGAATTCGTGAGGGATTTTACGCGCTTGTACAGGGTTTCGGCATGACTACAGAACTCACCCTTATAGCGGATTTTCTTGAACTCGCGGGCGATTATCTTGACCGGGGCTACCGGCGGGAGCGGCAAAACACCGTTATTCTTGAAGGGGGCCCGGAACTTGCCGGGCGTGTGGAACTTACACGGAGCCCGAATCTTGCCGGAGACCAGGAGTTTACACGGGGCGCGGAACTTGCGCGAGGCCAGGAGCTTGCCGGGGACAGCCTTGAGCGCGTAAGTTCCGATATTGCCGCCTGTTCGGCCTGCGGCCTTGCCGCTCTCAGGAACAGGGCCGTACCGGGAGAGGGCGTTCAAAATCCTCTGGCTTTGGTTATAGGCGAAGGACCCGGCGCTGACGAGGACCGCGAGGGCCGGCCCTTTGTGGGGCCCGCCGGCCAGCTTCTCGACCTCATGCTTGCTTCAATTAAATTATTCAGGGACAAAAACTGCTTTATCGCCAATGTGGTAAAATGCAGGCCGCCCCATAACCGGGACCCCCTGCCCGAAGAAAGCGCCGCCTGCGCTTCTTTTCTTGCCCGGCAGATCGCGCTGCTTAAACCCCGCGCCATACTCTGCGTTGGCCGTGTCGCGGCCCAGGTCTTGCTCAAAAGTTCCGAAGGCATAGGCAGGCTCAGGGGACAGTTTGCCGAATATCAGGGAATTCCCCTGCTTCCGACCTATCACCCCAGCGCCCTGCTTAGGGATCAAAGCCTCAAAAGGCCCGCCTGGGAAGACCTTAAACTGCTCAAAGAAAAACTTGCGGGCCTTGACCCCGTATACGCCGGGGAATGCCGGGAGACCCGGCCCTGATGGGAACGAATCTTCCCTACGCGGAGCTTGTTTTTGATCTGCCGGTCGGCCAGGTCTTTACCTATCAAAAGGATGACGAGGGCCTGGCCGTTCCCGGAAAAAGGGTCATGGCGCCTTTTGGCGGCAGGGACCTGACCGGCTATGTCGTGGCGGAACGGGATACCCTGCCGCCGCTCCTCCCCGCCGGAAAGCTCAAAAAGATACGCAGGGTTGTGGACAAGGAAGCGATTTACGGCAAAGACGAAATCGAACTTGCCCTCTGGGTCTCAGGGTATTATCTCTGCGGACAGGGCGAAGCCCTGGCGGCCATGATACCTTCGGGAAGAAGAATCATCGCCAACGCGCTTCCGGACGATGACGAAAATTTTTCCGAAACAAGCCCGGAGCTTTCGGAAGAACAGAAGAAGGCGCTTGAAGCCATATTGAAACCGGAGCGGCCTCCTGACGGCTCGTTAGGCGAAACTTCATTCTTTTACCTGTACGGCATAACCGGTTCGGGCAAGACCGAGGTTTTTCTCAAGGCCGCCGAGGCTGTGCTTGCCGAAGGCAAATCAGTCATATACCTGGTTCCCGAAATTTCCCTTACCCATCAGACCGCCCTGGCCATAGAACGCCGTTTCGGCGCGGTTTCTTCTACGCTCCATTCGGGCATGAGTTCCGGCGCCCGGCTTGCCGAATGGATGCGGATACGCAGGGGAGAAGTACGCATTGTCGTAGGCCCGAGGAGCGCCGTCTTTGCGCCGGTGTTAAATCCGGGGCTCATCATCATCGATGAAGAACATGATTCCTCGTACAAGTCAGGCAGCACTCCCCGCTATCACGCCAGACAGGTAGCCATGCGGCGCGCGGCGGTTTCCGGGGCAAAAATAATTATGGGTTCGGCGACTCCTTCTGTCGAGGCGTGGAAACTTATGGAAGAGGGAAAAATAAAAAAACTTTCCCTTACAAAACGGCTCTCCGGCGGAAGCCTCCCCGAGATAATTCCGGTCAGCCTTGAACACAACCAGGGCTGTCTTACCCCGCTCCTTAAAGAAGAAATACGCAGGACAGCCAGTATGGGAAGGCAGACCATACTCTTTTTAAACCGCCGGGGCTTTGCCTACTTCTACCACTGTCCTTCCTGCGGTTATGAGCTAAGCTGCCGTCAGTGTTCCGTTTCCCTTACCTACTACAAAAGCCGTAACCGGGCGCTCTGCCATTACTGCGGCTATTCGACTACGCCGCCTGAAGCCTGCCCCCAGTGCGGCTCGGTGGAGGCCGGCTTTACCGGTTTCGGCACCGAGATGATAGAAGAAGAAGTTCAGCGGACCTTTCCTGATCTCAGGATACTCAGGGCGGACGGCGATACCTCAGGCAGGGGAAAAACCCTTAAAGACATACTCGAAAAATTCAAAAATAAAGAAATCGACATACTTCTTGGAACCCAGATGGTGGCCAAGGGCCTCAATTTTCCGGGAGTGCGCCTGGTGGGAGTGGTCCAGGCCGACACGGGACTGCACCTTCCCGACTTTAGGGCGGCAGAACGTACCTTCGCCCTGCTGGTTCAGGTCGCCGGGCGGGCGGGAAGGTATTTTCCCGACGGCAAGGTCATAGTCCAGACCCTCAGGCCCAAAGACCCGACAATTACCAGGGCCTGCGCCATGGACGTGGAAGGTTTTTTTAGCGAAGAAATACGTCAAAGGGAAGTATTGGGCTTTCCCCCGCACTCGCGGCTAATACGCCTTGCGTTCAGGTCAAAAGAACAGGCGAGAGCGGAAAGGGAATCAGAGCGGATGGCGGCCATACTGGAAAAACTTGTGCCCAAAGACGGCGACATCCTGGGGCCCGCCGAATGTCCCATAGGCGTTATTTCGGGAAACCACCGCCGCCACATCATCATACGGGGCAAAACCATGGGCCCCCTGCACGGCGCCGTGCGTACCGCGGTGGAACGCTTTGCGCCTGAACGGGACAGCAAGGTCTATATGGAACTGGACGTGGACCCGGTAAGCCTCCTGTAACCGGCGTAGCTGCGCTCACATTGACAATTTTCCGTATATCCTTCAAAATTGAAGTACATGACCCAGTCACTGGAAGATTATCTTGAAATGGTGAGTTTCCTCGCTGATGACGGCGAAGTCAGGGTTACTGATATTGCCACCAGGCTCAAGGTGTCAAAGCCTTCTGTGCTCACTGCCCTGAAGTCCCTGGAAGAACAGGGTTTTCTGGAACACGAACGGTACAGAACCGTGAGTCTTACCGAGCGGGGCAGGGTCAAGGCCAGGGAAATCAGGGATCGCCACGATCTTCTTACCGCTTTTCTCAGGGACGTGCTTGGCGTAGGCGCGGAAAACGCCGAACAGGATGCCTGCAAGATGGAGCATATACTTTCGGACGAAACATTCAAAAAACTAAAGGAACTGGTTTCTTCTTCCAAAAAGAAAGAAGCCTGACAGCGGTTCAGGCGTCTGGCTGCGAATCATGGGAAGCGCCGAATTCGAAGCGTACTACCGCGCCGTGTACCGTTCCCGCTGGGACGGCCTCCGCAGGGCCCTGCTTGAGGAACGTAAGCCGTATTTCTATACAGAAGGTCTTCTTAAACCCTATGCCCTTGACCGCGCTTCGGCGCTGGGGGCAAAGACTTTGCGTTGCCCCGGTTCGGGAACCATACTGGACGCCTGCGCAGCTCCGGGCGGCAAGAGCCTGGTCATCGCGTCCCTGATGGCCGCCGGAACGGAACTTCTTTCCAACGAATATTCAGGCGAAAGGCGGCGGCGTCTTTCCCGTGTTCTTGACGAACATCTTCCCGGTCCGTTACGGGCCAGGGTAAGGGTTTCGGGTTTTGACGCCGCGAAGGAAGGGGGGAGAAAAACCGAACAGGGCCGCTTTGCCGCGATACTCCTTGACGCCCCCTGTTCCAGCGAACGCCATGTGCTTAGTCAGGCCGCTTTGTCCGGGGCTGCTTCGCCGCGAGTTGGCCTGCCGCGTTCCGGTCCGCAGGGGGTCCTGGACGTATGGAGCCCGGCGCGGCCCCGCTTTCTTAAAAAGCGTCAGTGGGCCCTGCTTTCGTCGGCCTTTCTGCTCCTTAAAGAAGGCGGTTCTCTGGTATACATTACCTGTTCCCTGAGCCCCGAAGAAAACGACGGCCCGGTCTCGCGCTTGCTCGCAAAATACAAAGAAGACGTGATCATTGACGAACCTGATTTTGCTGAAGGAGAAAAAACCCTCTACGGAAGAATCATACTCCCCGATACGGCTGAGGGCATGGGCCCCCTCTATGTAGCCCGGTTTTTAAAACGCGTACGCGCCTGAGGCTGTGTGTCCGGCCGTACGGCCGGGCTGTACGGCCGGGCCGCGCGGCTGAGGCAGTGTGCGTCC
Source organism: Spirochaetaceae bacterium (assembly GCA_031255115.1). Classification (GTDB taxonomy): domain Bacteria; phylum Spirochaetota; class Spirochaetia; order Treponematales; family Breznakiellaceae; genus JAIRTD01. The sequence goes on from JAIRTD010000249.1 coordinate 7,399, forward strand.
GGGCAGCGCGGCCGCTCTGATTGCGCATAACTATCAGCGATAACTATCCGCGCGTCAAAAATTCAACACGGACAGCTTCGGGGAGTTCGAACACTGTTTTTAGTACGCCGTCCGTGAGTGTCTGTTCGGGGCTTCCCCGGGCGGCTATACGGCCTTTGCAAAGCACGATGATCTTGTCGGCGTAGAGCCGGGCGAGGCCGAGTTCGTGGAGGCTTGCCAGCACCGCCCTTCCTTGTTCCTTTGCCAGGGATACAAGCAGTTCCATGATGCGGTAGCGGTAGCCGAGGTCAAGGTTCGCCGCCGGTTCGTCAAGGAGCAGGCACGGGGCTTCCTGGGCCACTGCCCTGGCTATGAGGACGCGCTGGTATTCGCCGCCGGAATGTTCGTTTACCGGTCGCCGCACAAAGCCGTCAAGACCGGCGGCTTCTATGGCGTGCCTTACCGCCTGTTTGTCCGCAGCGTTTTCGCCGCCGAACCAGCCCTGTCTAAAAAAGCGGCCCTGGGCTATATATTCTTCAACGGTAAAGGACCAGGGAACGCCGCTTTCCTGAAAAAGATACGCCAGGCGCGCCGCCCTTTCCCGGCGGGAATACTCGTTGAGCTTTCTGCCGTCAAGCCTGATTTCGCCGCTGCTTTGGGGAAGCAGGCCGCCCAGGGTTTTAAGGAGGGTGGTCTTTCCCGAACCGTTTGGGCCTATGAGTACGGTAAGTTCTCCCCGGTGAACGGCAAGGTCTATGCCGTCCAATACGGGCTTTTTCCTGTACGCCGCGCCAAGGCCCGTTGCCTCAAGAGCCGGGACATTCATGAAAAATTCCTCAGCTTTCTTCCCTGGCTGACAAGCAGAAAAATAAAAAACGGAGAACCTGCAAGGGAAGTTATGATACCCAGGGGAAGTTCCATAGGCGGCATGGCGGCCCGGGCAAGGCTGTCGGAAAGCAGCACCAGTATGGCGCCTGACAGGGCCGCGGCTGGAAAAAGCCTCCTGTGGGAAGGTCCGGCAATAAGCCGCACACAGTGGGGGGCCACGAGTCCGACAAAGCCTATGATCCCCGCCTGGGCTACTGCCGCGGCCGAGGCAAGGGAAGCGCCGAGGCCTATCAAAAGGCGGGTTTTTTTTACGTCTACCCCAAGACTTTCCGCGGCCTCATCGCCCTGGAGCATGAGGTCAAGGGGCCGCGCGGCAAGGACTATGATGATGCAGCCTAACGCCATGACCGGCAGACCGGGCCAAAGCCCCGCCCAACTGCTTCCGCCGAGGCTGCCCAGAAGCCAGTAGTAGACCCTGGTAAGGTTTTTGTCCTTAATCACCATGATCAGCGAGAGCAGGGCGGAAAAAAAGGCCCCTATGCCCGAACCGGCAAGGAGCAGGGCCGCGGCGGGCGGCGGATTACCGGCCGAGCGCGACACCGCAAAGGCGAGGGCCACCGCGCAGAGGGCGCCGGAAAAGGCGGAAAGCTGAACAAGGGGAAAGGCGCCCGGAGCCGGGCCCCAGGTCATGGCCAGGGCCGCTCCCAGCGCCGCGCCGGCCGAAGCGCCGATTACAAAGGGGTCGGCAAGGGAATTGCGGAAAAAACCCTGGAACGCCGCTCCTGAAAGGGCGAGCGAAGCGCCCACGGCAATACCGAGAATAAGGCGGGGGAGGCGTATCGAAAAAAGTATCAGCGCCGAAGTATCATCCCCCCTGCCTGAAAGGGCGGGAACAAGAGCTTCCCACAGCGCGGCGGGGCTTATCAAAACCGGGCCGGAAAAAAGCCCGGCAAAAAAAGACAGCCCAAGGACGAGGAAGAGAATGACGATGAACAAGAAGTAGCCCTGTTTGGTCATGGGTGCAGTATCTCCGTTATGAGCAATACCGCGTCGGCCAGCCTCGGCCCGTAACGGTTTATCATATCGGCGTCGACCGAGGCTATGCGTCCCGCCTCTACCGCCGGTATACGGGACCAGGACGGCCGTTTTGCGAGCAGGGCCGCGTCAAGTTTATGATCGCTGGCTGAAAGTATCCACTGGGGACGGCGGCGCAGAACTTCTTCATAACTGACCTCGGGCCAGCGCTGGTTTAGATCTTCAAATATGTTCCTGCCGCCCGCAAGCGCTATGGCCTCGCTTATCAGCGTAGGAGCCCCGGCGCTTAAAAGCGGCTGGTCCCAGAGTTCCCAAAAAACACCGGGAACTTCCCGGCCCTGCCATCTGAGCCGCGCCTGTTCAATTTTTTTTTGCATCGCGTCAATCACCAGCAGGGCGTTTTCTTCGTAACCGGTACGCGCGCCGAGAAGGCGTATAACGTCATACACCTCGGAAAAATTCTCCGGTTCCACGGCAAGGGACGCTATGCCGAGGTTGTCAAGGAGTTCGACAACGCGGCCGTGCATTTCTTCCGAGACGATTACCAGGTCGGGACGCAGCGCCGCTATGGTTTCGACGCTTACCGTAGCCCCGGAAAAACCTCCTACCCTGGTTTTTTCCGCTGTCTGTGGAGGGTAGTTACAGTAATCGGTAAGGCCAACAAGTTCCTTGCCGGCGCCCAGGGCGTAAAGTATTTCCGTTACCCCGGGATTAAGACTAACGATGCGCTGCGGTAAATCGCCGCCAGAGCCTTTTTCAGGGGCGCGCCTGTTACCGCCCCGGCCTTCATTTCCGCAGCCCAAAACAGCAAGGCAAAGGAGAATAGAAACCGCCGCAGGAACAAGAAAAGAAAACAGCTTTCTGACATTCATAAAAATTCCAACGCTCATCAAACACGCTCCCGGTAATAGTCAACCTTCCAGAGGAACAATCCTGAAGGAGGAACCGTCGGCCCGGCAAGGGAACGGTCTCTGGAATTCAATATGTCCTTAAAGGCCGCGTCTGAATACCCCTTCTTTTCGTAGTGCAGCAGGGTCCCGGTTACGGAACGGACCATGCGCCAGAGAAAGGCATTGGCGCGTATCTCAAAAACCAGCGTATCCCCCTGAACAAAAAAAGACGCCCCGTAAATATGGCGCTGCCGGGATTTGCTCGGGTCTCCGGGACTCGCAAAGATTGAACAGTCCGTCTCGCCTTGCAAAAGCCTCGCGTAGCTGTTAAGCCGGTTGATGTCGGGCCGCCGCCATAACTGGAGGGCATAGCGTTTTTCGTGGGGGAGGGCGGCCCTTCCGGCTATAATGTGGTAGCGGTAAGTTCTGGACCGGGCGTCAAAGCGGGCGTGAAAATCCGTGTAGGTTTCCGAGGCGTCGAGCACCCGCACATCCTGGGGAAGCAGCGAATTAAGGGCCGGCACAAAGCGGCGGCCTTCCATATTCGCTATGGCAGTGTAGAAATTCGCCGTCTGTCCCGCCGCGTGAACCCCGGCGTCCGTTCTTCCCGAACCGGTGAGGGCCTTTTTTTCTTTATGAATCGTCTCCAGCGCCGTCTCCAAAATGGCCTGGACGGTTCTTCTTTCCTTTTGTCTCTGCCAGCCCGCAAAATCAGTACCGTCATAGGCAATGAGCAGGCGTATGTTCCGTTCACTCATCAGTCTCATTGAGCTCGATATTGATATTGTCGTAAAGCTGCCTTGCGTGTTCGAGAAGGGGGCCGGGTTTGCTTTTGGTTGATTTGCCGAGGCCGAATATTTTGGCGATGGTACGCTTGGCCTCGCCCAAAAGATCCGCCCTGCGTTCCGTGTCCCGTATTCCGTACTTGTACTGCAAAAGTCCCGCCAGGTACAGTACTCCTTCGTAACCGTAGTTCTTGTCCGTATCAGGGCCGAAATTCTTGATTCCCGAAAGCGGTTCCTTTCCGGACTGCTCCCTGAGTACTGCTTCGGAGTAGAGGAACTGGGCCTTTTTTTTGAAGAGCCGGGAAAGCCAGTCAAAATTCTGGTCAGGGTGCTGGCCGTGCAGTTCATCCAGAAGCCAGCCCCCCCTCAGGGCGGAAATGGCCTGCTTTATGGTAGGAGAAAATTCCTTTGGAAAATAATCGTAACTTTTCAGGGCGAGGTAATGGGAAACCGCGCCTTCAACAAGTCCGCGGGGACCGGAAAAATCCACCGGCGGAAAAACTTTCTGGACCTCTTCTACCCTTGCTTCCCGGTCCTGCATGGCCTTGTCCCAGCGGTTTTCCGGGAGGCTCTGAAAGTCCTTGTCCCAGGCGGCAAACCAGCATTCCGGGCATACGGTAACCGGATAGTTGAGGGGATAAACCGTGCCGAATTTTACCGAAGGTTCATAGAGTCTGTGCAGCTCGTCGGTGAGGGCCCCCGCGATGAGCCGCCCGCCGCCTGACAGAAGCTCCTCTCTCTGGAGAAGGGCGTCGCAGAGCGGACAGCGTATTTCGTCCTTGGATAAAAACGAGATCTTTATTTCCCGGTCCTCAAACCTGTTTACATCCATCATATCCGTTCTCCGCTTAATCGGCTTCCAATACAATCATGGCAAGGGCGTTATCCCGCTCATGGGTCAGTGATATATGAATCCGTGAGGCCCCGGTTTTTTCCAGGGCGCTTTGGGCGGTATCAAAGAGCTTGATCTCAGGTTTACCGTTGTGGCTGTTTACCACCAGTATATCCTTGAGCACAATACCCGAAAGCCCTGTTCCCAGCGCCTTGCCGAGGGCTTCCTTTGCCGCAAATCGGGCGGCCAGGGACAGAGCCGCGCCTTTTCCCCTGGACCGGGAAAGTTCCAGTTCTTCAGGGTGAAAAAAACGTTCAAGGAGGCCCGGAGTATCAATCCATTTTTTAAGCCTCTTTACATGAACCACGTCAATGCCTATGCCGGTTATCATAATGCCGTCCTTCACCTAAGGTCCGGTCTGTATTTCTACATCGACGCTTCCCGGCTCAAAGGCGATTGTCTCAAAAGACCCAGGGGCCTCCGCGTGGACCGGCAGCGTATACGAACCCGGCAGGTTTATGCCGGAACAGTCAACGTACAAAACCCCGGCGGGCAGGACAAGACTTTGAAGGGGATTCTGGCTTCCCTCAAGGGTTATGCGGCCATACCATTCAAGGTCGTCAGAGCTAAAACGGCTGTTAAGATCCCGGAACTGAATGGGAATATTGTCAAAGTTTCTTTGGATTATCGTGCCTCTGATAAGCCCCCTGATTTCTACGGCGCCGCCTCCCTGGATCACGACCAGGGGATCGTTGTTTAATATATGCACCTGGGAAGTAAAGTTGCTGTTGCGGTCCTTGAGTTCAATATAATCGGTAGAAAAGCTGGCGATTTCTTCGATGCGTCTCCGGGGCCCGACAATCTCGACCTGGGACGGTTCAATCGTATAGGACGCAAGTTCATACCCGTCCTCCGGGGCCCCTGTAAAACTGGGCGTTACGGGAACCACGCGGCGCTCGCGGTAATCAAGCTCAAAGCTGACTTCCACCGGATCAACCTGTATCTCAAGGGGCTCTACGCCTAATGCCGTGCCGGTCTTGTTTATCTCTATGGGAACCTGGTAGGAACCCGGTTCAGTATAGGATGAAAGGTCGACATACACTTCTATGTCGCTGTCCACGATGAGGAAGATGCTGCTGGATTCTCCCCTGAGGCTTACCCTGACTATACGGGGATAGGAGTTGGCGGGAATGAGGCTGTTTTCGGAACGGACCGTAAGGGGGACCGACAAAAAGCGTTCCTCAAGGGCGCTTACTCGGTGAAACACAAAAAGAACTATGGCGACAAAAATAGAGGCTACTTTTGCGAACCAGTTTTCCGTTATTTTTTCCAGCAGTTTTCTACCGTTCAATCAAGACATCCTTCCCGCTCTCTATGGCGGTTTCCTGTTCACTCTCTCCGCCTCTTGAATCCTGGTCAAGTATCTCCCTGAGTTTGCGCTGTACTTCCAGAGGAGAAAGGTCATAGTACAGTTTGGCGTCATAGGCCAGTGATATGGCGCCGGTTTCTTCGGAAACCACCAGTATCACGGCGTCGGTCTGCTCCGACATGCCCAGGGCGGAACGGTGCCGGGTTCCAAAACTCTTTCTGATATCCTGCTGTTCGGACAGGGGCAGCAGACAGCCCGCGGCGGCTATGCGGCCGTTCTGTACGATCAGGGCCCCGTCGTGCAGGGGGCCGTCAAATTCAAATATCGTGATGATCAGCGCCGAGGAAAGGTCCGCGTTAATCCGCGTTCCCGTGTCAATGATGTTTTTGATATTGGTACGCCGGGGAAAAACCACCAGGGCTCCCCGCCTTTGCTGGGAGAGCAGTTCCGCCGCGGTTACCGCCGCTTCGAGCTGGCCGAGGCGCGGCTTGCTGTCCAGGTTAAAAAAATTCCCCTGGCCTATGCGTATGATGATTTTTCGCAGTTCGGGCTGGAACACTATGGCTACGGCGATAAAGAGCCCCGGCGCTATAATGTTGAGGACCCATTGCAGGGTGGTAAGCTCAAAAATATGGGCTATGCCGTATACGAGGGCAAGATAGCCCGCGCCCCTGACCAGCTGCAGGGCCTGGGTCTTTTCGAGGAGGTCATAGGCCTTGTACAGAAGAAAGGCAAGGATGGCAATATCTACGATCGGCCTTATGGGAGTGTACAGTGCGGTAAGCCGCTCAAAAAATTGCATTTTATCCGCCTTTCGTTGGTGAACCGGCTATGGCCTTCCAGACCGCAATAAGGTCCGCCGTCTCTTTTACATCATGAACCCTGAGTATGCGGGCGCCGTAAAACAGGGCGGCGGCATTGGCGGCCAGGGTTCCCCAAAGCCGCTCTTCCACAGGTCTTTTGGTCAACTCGCCGATAAAACTCTTTCGGGATAAGCCCACAAGAACAGGATAATCGCTGCCGCATATTTCTTCAAGGTGGGCCAGGAGAACACAGTTATCTTCGACAGTCTTGCCAAACCCTATGCCCGGGTCAAGAATGATACGGTCCCCGGCTATTCCGGCAGCGCGGGCCCTGGCCGCGGCCTTTTTTAGATACCCGGCAACTTCTACAAGCAGATTGTCGTAGCGGGGAGCGCTCTGCATGGTTTGGGGCTGCCCTTTTTTATGCATAAGCACCACCGCCGCCTTTCTTTCGGCGCAGAGGGGGGCGAGCAGGGGGTCGTCCTCCAGGGCGGAAATATCGTTGATTATATCGGCGCCGGCGTCCAGAACAGCCCTTCCGGTTTCCGCCTTTCTCGTATCAACCGAAACCGGCGCACCGGAGCGCTTTCTAAAGGATTCTATCACCGGCACAAGGCGGCGTATCTCTTCTCCGGCGGGAATATAGGCCGCGCCGGGCCGGCTTGATTCAGCGCCAAAATCAATAATGGCGGCCCCTTCGTCAAGAAAACGCAGCGCCCTGTCCGCCGCAGCTTCTCCTTTGCTCCGGCTTCCCGCAAAAAATGAATCGTCATTGCAGTTTACTATGGCCATGATTACAGGAGAACCGGAAAGATCAAGCGTTCCTCCGGGAAGGCCGACGAGGCTCATTCCGGAACGGCCTTGGAAAGAAGGCGCAGCCCCGGCCTTGGACAAAGCGCCGTAACCGCCCGGGCCAGGCCCTGCGCGTCAAGGCCGTAACGGGCAAGGAGTTCGTCCCGGCGCCCAAGGCCGGCAAAGGTATCGGGAACGCCCTGGCCGCAAACCAGGGTAGAAAGCCGCCTGCTCAAGGCAAGGGCGGCGGCGTATTCTCCGATGCCGCCGGAGCGTATGCCGTCCTCGGCAAAGAGCACCGTCTCATACCGGGAAAGAATCGAAACGAGGTATTCTTCATCAATGGGCTTGATAAAACGGAGATTGTAAAGATCGGCGTCAATGCCTTCGTTCTCAAGCAGGGCCGCCGCCTCAAGGGCCTGGGAAAAGAGGCTGCCGGTAAAGGCGATAAGCGCCTTTCCGCCCTTTTCGCGGACAAAAACGCCCTTGCCCTTTTCCAGAGGAAGGGCGAAAGACTCATGCCCGGCAGGACAGGCCGCCTTTGGATAGCGTATAATGGCAGGGGACGAAAGCTCCGCGGCATAGGCCAGCATGGATTCGAGTTCGGCCCTGCCCGCGGGGGCCAGTATGGTCATGCCGGGAACCTGCCGGAAGAGGGCCAGGTCAAAAATGCCCTGGTGGGTCTCGCCGTCGTCGCCTACCAGCCCGTCTCGTTCAACGGCAAAAATCACCGGAATGCGCTGTAACGCCGCGTCGTGGAAAAGCTGGTCCGCGGCCCGCTGCATAAAGGTTGAATATATGGCGGCAACCGGCCGGAGCCCCCTGGCCGCAAGTCCTGCGGAAAAAGTAACCGCGTGTTCCTCGGCAATGCCTACGTCAAAAAAACGCTCCGGAAATTCAGCTTTAAAAGGACCGAGGCCGGTTCCCTTTTCCATGGCCGCGGTAACCGCCACAATACGGCTGTCCTTTCTTGCAAGGGCGCTCAGGGCCTCCGAAAAAACCGTGGTAAACGAAGGCGCGCTCCCCGGTTCCACAAGGCCGTCCTCAACGGAAAAAGACGAAACCCCGTGGTAGTGTCCCGGATCATCTTCGGCAAAGGCATAACCCTTGCCCTTGCGGGTAATTACATGGACCACTACGGGCTTGCCCAGCTTTTTGACATCTTTAAGCACCTGTTCCAGCACAGGCAGATTGTGGCCTTCAATGGGACCGACATACTCAAAACCCAGATCAACGAAGAAGTTATCCGTATAGAACAGGGCCTTGATACCCTTTTTTACCCTGATCATGACATCGTAGATAAGCGGGCCGAAAAAAGGAAAATGCTTTACCAGACGGTCTATGCCCCGCCGTATGCTCTGGTATTTTGACTTCATGCTGAGACGGCTGAGATATTTTGAAAGCCCGCCCACATTGGGGCTTATGGACATCTTGTTGTCGTTGAGAATTACCACCAGGGGAAGATCAAGCTGCCCGGCGTGGGAAAGAGCCTCATAGGCAAGGCCGCCGGTAAGGGCGCCGTCGCCGATAAGCGCCACAACCCTTCCGCTTCCGCCTGAAAGCGCCTCCCCGGCAAGAAGCCCCAGGGCGGCCGAAATTGAAGTAGAGGCATGGCCGGTATCAAACGCGTCGTGGGGGCTTTCATCTTTTTTGGGAAAACCGGAAATCCCCCCGGAACGGCGCAGCGTTTCGAAAGAAGCGGCCCTTCCGGTGAGTATTTTATGGGTATAACACTGGTGCCCCACATCAAAAACCAGTTTGTCATGGGGAGAATCAAAAACCCGGTGCAGGGCTATGGTAAGCTCCACCGCGCCAAGATTGGAAGCAAGATGACCGCCGTTACGGCTTACCGTGGACACAATGAGGGAGCGTATTTCCGAAGCCAGTACCTTTAATTCGGCGTAACTCAGCCGCTGTAAATCTTCCGGCCCGTGAATATCTTGAAGCAGCGGCTGTCTATGCGTCATATCCCAAAGTATATACGAAAAATCCTTCCCTGTAAGGCATAAAAAGGGCTTTTTTCGACCGGTAAAGCTGCCGCGCAAAGAACAAAAAAACCGCAGAAATTCTGCGGAATTCTTTGAGCAAAACGGTAATCAACAACCCGGCCGTCTTTAGATGGAAAAACCGGCCCGGATTATCAGCCTTGTCCAATAACCCGCCCGGCTATTGAACAAGTCCTTTACAACTCTATTTTTTACAGAACTATTTATTCTTGTGCCTGTTTTTTCTGAGCTTCTTCTTCCGTTTATGGGTGGCGATCTTCTTGAGTTTGCGCTTTCTTCCGCAGGGCACTACCGTCTCCTTGTAAAAAAATACATCCCCTATCAGGGAATCTCCAAAGTATGGAACATGTTTTAAAAAAGGTCAAGCGCAGTTACCAGTAACCTTTCTGACGGCTCAAACCGCAGACCCGGGCAAAAATTCCGCCTGATAGACAGGCCGGGCGGCCCTGTATACAATTTTCCTATGATGAAGAAGCCGCATAGGCCGCGGCGCTTGTTTTTTGCGCTGTTTTTGCTGTGTTGCGCCGCCTGCGCCGTCTTTTTTTCGCGGCGTCCGGTTTTGCTGATTCTGGACGGGCCCTTTGTTGTTCTCTACGGGGAAGGGCGGCTCAAGGCGCGTTCATTTATCACGGGCCTGAGCCTTTTCAGGCCGGTCAAGACCGTGCTGCTCTCCGACGCCATAGGGCCCGACGGCGTTGCCCTTGCCGCGGCGGACCGGGCCAAAAAGCCCTACGCGGCGCTGTTTCCCGGCCGTTACCGCGAAGGGGCGGAACTCTACGCTGCCCAGCGGCCGCTGACCCATACCATCGTGCTGCTTGAACCGGGGATAAAGGCCCCCCCAACAGGGGACCGTCCCGAAGGCGCCGGAAATGGAAGCTTTGGAGGCCCCGGAGACGGAGAAGCGCCTCAAGGCTATCCGCGCTTTTTGGAACGGGATCTAAGGGCAGATTTGTACCGCGCGGGCCTGGCCGCAGCTCTGCTTGCCCAGGACAGGGAAGGCCTTACAGCCTGTCTTACCGGCCCCGGCATGGGAGATACGGAAAAAGAAGCCTTCGCGCTGGGCATGGCCGGCGTTTCAGGCGAAGTCCGCTATATTTCTTCTGAATTGGAGCTTCCCCCTGACGAAACCCTTGCGGCGGCAGTGTTTTTTGGCCCCGCGGAGCGTCTTTTTATGAGAAAAGCCCCCTATCCGGTGGTACTTTTCACCTGGATGGACCTTTCCCTGGCGCCGGACAATGTAGCGGTGGTTTTTGACGATTCTCTTCCATCTTTAGCTGTCCGGGCCGTTAAAATGGCCGCCCTGGACAGGACCGGAGAAGGCCCCGCCGCCTCAATACCCGCCTCAATCCATATTATTCAAAAAAACGCCGGAAAACCCCTTTTAAGCCTCTCCCGGCAAAAACCCCCTGAGAATTACTGAAAAAACATAGTAAGGGTTTGACAAAGCCGATTCTACGAAATATAATAAACATAATCTGTTTTCTTTAAAGATTGTAAAAGGAGTACGGGATGAAACACGGTAGTTTCAGGGTAGCTTGTTTCTTCGTTCTGGCCGCCTTCTTAGCTTTCTCTGCCTTCGGTGATGAAAATACTGTAGTGTTGGAATCTATCGTTCTGGAAAGTTTTGATGGTGATTCGGAGTATGAGTGGCGTCTTGACGCCAGCAGATTCGCTACCAAGACCGATGAAGATACCTTTCCTAAAATGGCCTATGCCGAAGCCTGGCCGGTTGCGGTTTTTGGCAATAACCGGGAAGGCAAGGATCTAAGGAGCCTGGGTATTTGGGGCAAGTTTGACCGCCGGGGATACAACTGGATTGATTTCTACCCCGTGGCCAGGGACTCTGGCGACGACGCCGAACCGGTGGAAATTCCCATACCGGGCAGGATTCAAATTATGGACCTGTGGGTCTGGGGTTCTAACTTCAACTATTACCTCGAGGCCTATATCAGGGATTATCTGGGAGTGGTGCATACCATTTATATGGGAAGCGTCTCCCACGAAGGCTGGAAGAATATGCGGGTCCCCATACCCAACAATATTCCCCAGGCCAGGCGTTTCCTCCCCAAACTGGAATCCCTCACCTTTGTAAAGTTCCGTCTCTGGACCACGCCGGCCGAACAAGTCGATAACTTCTACATCTACTTTGACCAGTTCAAGATATTGACCGATACCTTTGAGAGTCTGTTTGACGGCGACGCCCTGACGGATCCTGAATTTATTCAGAAAACCTGGAATTCGAACTAATTGGAGGCAGCGATGAAAAAATACATCCTGATTGCGTTATGCGCGCTTGTTTCGGGTTTTATATACGCCCAGCAGTCCCCCGAAGTCGGCGGCCCGGATCCTGAACGGATAGGCATTGACGCCGCTCAGCAGCAACTTAAAGAAGTCTCGGTGGACAAATTCGAAAAGGACGGCTTCTGGCATTCAACCATGTCCAGCGACGACGGCTATCCCACCACCAGACTCTTCCTGGGCGCGCCCATGGGCAAGACCCCCATCCCCGAAGAAGAAGGCATGGATATCCCCGACAGATACGTCCTGGGAACCAGGGTCGACTATCTGCACCGGGGCTATACATCCTTTACCATCTACCCCTCCCGGCCCATACCCATCGAGGGAATCTGCAAAACCGTATCGGTCTGGGTAATAGGACGGAATTTTAACCATGTCTTAAAACTCCTCCTCCAGGACGCGGCGGGCAATGATTTTGAACTCTACATCGGTAAACTCAACTTCCTCGGCTGGAAAAAGATGACCGTAGCCATCCCCCCCCAAAGCGGCGACGGCCACGGCATCGTACAGCGGGATTACCACTACAACCACATGATGGGCATCAAGATAACCGGTTTCCGCGTTGAGTGCGACCCCATGGAAGCCTACGGAAGCTACTACATCTATTTTGACGATCTCCGCGCGGTAACAGACCTCTTTGCCGAAGACAGCCGCGACGAAGACGATATGAACGATACCTGGTAAATAAGCAAGCGGGGGGCGCATTTCCATGCCCCCGCCGCCAGGCATCGCCAGCACTTCGCGCCCCCCTACGCGCGCGCCCCCAGGGCACGCGCTACCCCCGAACAAATAACCCCAGAGAGCGGGTCCCGGCGATGATGCGGGAACTCCCCCGCGAACCGGTGAGCGGGTTCTTTAGGCCAAATAGAGTCCCGGTATGCCAATGTGTCTCGAAGGGCCGCCTATAGCGCGAGCCCATAGGTCTCGCGCTACCCCCCAGCTAAATGATCCCACGGAGAGCGGACGACAAGTCCGCGCCTCCCTGATAGACACGCGGAAGAAGAAAACCACAAAGTCGAATCGAATCAGAGCTTCGTAGTAGCAGAAGTTCACTATGGTCAGCGGGGCCGGCGCTTTTTTGGATTTCTCCGTTTGTATAGCCAGGCTCTGCCTTTTTTGCCTGTTCTTTCGACAAGCTTAAGCCGGGTGAGGACATAGGCTGCTTTGCGGGCCGTTGTTTCGTTTATGTTTGCTGTTTGGGCGAGGTCCTTGACGGTAAAATCCGCTTCCAGTTCGGCGGGTATAAAGCGCGTATAGGACGCGATTCCTTCAAGATTTATGGTTTCGTGAAACTCAAGGAGCTTTCTGTCCGCTATGCTTACCCCTTTACGCCGCCAGGAACCTTTGCCGTCCTGTATACGGTGTTCGACCGCGTCCACCAGGGCAAGTTCTATGCTCAGGTTGGAAAGGGAAGGGAGCAGGGGGGCGTAGATCAGCTCGTTAAAAATATCCCAGGCGCTGCCTTTTTTGGGGCTCTTCCGCTGCCTGAGCAGCTTTTCTTCAGTATCGTACACCTCAATGAGACATGTTTTTATCACCGGATAGACAATAACGAGTTTTTCTTTTCTGCTCAGGCGCTCTGCCTTTTGGTAAATTGCCGCAAAATTGGCGGTCTGTACCTCGATAATGGTCCCTGAGGCGTCTATGCCGTCGCAGACAAAGCCCTGGTGGACAACTTCAGTCTTTCCCCCCTTGCCGGTATAGCGGGTTTTAAGGGCCTTATGCAGCGAAGTTTCCCGGCGGGTGCCTATGCCGTTTGGCCGGCTTTGCAAGGCCTTTGTCCGGGGCATCAGGGGCCGGCCTGTACATAGGGGACCAGTTCGTCGGCGCTGAGTTGTTCGAGGAAATGCAGGGTTTCGCTGCCGCCCCGGCCTTCCTTGACCTGTATGCGATGCACCCTGAATACAATCATTTTATTGGTTCTCAGGGGAAGCTCCAGTTCGCGGCCGTTAATGTCAACCAGGGCGTTGACCGGGAGCCTTCCCGGTATCTCCTGGGCGTCCCCTTCAGGAAACACAATGAAATATTCATTGATGACCATAGCTCAGAGCATATCCCAAATCAGGGACAGATAGAATCCCCCGAAAAGTTTTGGTTCCCTTTTAAAATAGCTCATTTTGTCCCCTGTCAGGAGATAACCTAAACAAACGTATAGCATGAAAGGCAACTTTTTTTACTATTTATAATATTTTTCTGGTTATTTTGGTTGACGAGAAAAATTCATGTGTAATAATGTATATATGTGGATAAAAATGGGATAAAGTTGGATAAAGTGTTATGAGCTATTTAAGCGGAAAGTACACCAACACCCTGGACGACAAGGGCCGCCTCAGTCTGCCGTCCCGCCTCAGGGCGGAACTCGAAAGCGGCGTTCTTGTGGTCAAAGAAGGCGAGGACCACTGCCTCTGGGCCTATCCGCCTGACGAGTGGAAGGAACTTTCCCAGGCGCTTATCGCGTCCACCAATCCCCTGCTGCCCGAGGACAGGCTTATAAGGCGCCGTTTTTTGGGCAGCGCCCAGGAGATAGAAATAGACAAGGCCGGCCGTATATCCCTGCCCCAGGCCCTGCGGGAAGCCGCTTCGCTTTCCAGGGAATGTGTGATTCTCGGCCAGAACGACTATATAGAAATTTGGGATGCCGGAGAGTACAGCCGCTATGTGGAATCAATGGAGGGAGACTACCAGGCCGCCCTCGAAAAACTGGGGAACGCCATGAAGCAAAACCGGGGGCGGCCGTGATGGATATTGTTCATACTCCGGTGCTTCTCGAAGAAACCGTACAGTACCTTGGCCCCCGCTCGGAGGCCGAACTTATGATAGACGCCACGCTGGGCGAGGGCGGCCACAGTTACGCTTTTCTTTCCCGCTTTCCCGGCCTTCGCGTCATAGGCCTGGACGCCGACCCGGAGATTCTTGCCATAGCAAGGGAGCGGCTTAAAGAATTTGGCGAACGGATCCGCTTTTATTCCCTTTGGTCCCATGATTTTTTTGCCAGGCCGCCTGAGGGTGCGGAAAGGCCCGATACCATACTCATCGATTTGGGGGTGAGTGTTTTTCACTACGAAAAGAGCGGCAGGGGTTTTAGTTTTAGAAAGGATGAAGACCTTGATATGCGCATAGACCCTTCGCGGGGCGAAAGCGCCGCCGAACTCATAGGAAAAATAGGCGAAAAGGAACTTGCCGACCTTATTTACCTCTACGCCGGAGAACGGTATTCCCGCCGCATCGCCAGGGCCATAGTGGAGGCGAGGCGTCAGGGGGCGATACGGCGTTCCGCCGCGCTGGCCGCCATAGTGGGCAGGGCGGTGCCGTTTAGGGGCGCCTTTCATCCGGCGACCAAGACCTTCCAGGCCCTCCGCATGGCGGTCAACGGCGAACTGGAACGGCTTCCTTCCCTGCTCGAAGGGGCGCTTAAAAACCTCAAGGCCGGGGGCAGAATGGGCGTCATCAGCTTCCATTCGGCGGAAGACCGCATTGTCAAGAATTTTTTCAGGGACCGGAGCAAAAGCAGGACCGGCGGCCGGGACTCTATCTCTTTCCCGGATACGCCGATACTTAAAGACAGGGGTTACGGAACGGTACATTCCCTGACCCGCAAAGCCCTTGGTCCGGGCGAAGAAGAAATACGGGCCAATCCGCCGTCCAGGAGCGCCAAACTCAGGGTAGTGGAAAAAATCCAGGATGAGGCTGCGTCATGAAACGTTTTCTGCTTTATGTCTTTGCTTTTACCGTTCCCCTTATGCTGGGCCTTGTGGCCTGGCAGTCCCTGCGTTATACGGCAGTAGAAAAAGAAATCGCCCGCCTTGAGGAGGCTCAGCGGGAATGGATAGACAGCAATAAAAGGCTTATCGCCGGCATAGCCGTGCTTTCGTCGGCTGAACGTATTGAACATATAGCCCGGGAAGAGCTCAGGCTGGTTAAAAAGGAACCCGAAGAGGTTCTCCAGATACGCATTGAGGGAGGGAAGGGGAGTGACGGCAGATAGAGAGGGCTTCTTAAAACCAAGCGGCCTTGCCCGTAGTCTCAACGCGGATTTTCTCTGCTGTTCCGGCCCGGCTCATGGTCCCCGCGCCGAAGAAAGTTTTAGTTCCGTCTCTATTGATTCACGCAGCGTCGGAGAGGGCGCTCTCTTTGTCGCGTTAAAGGGAAGCGCCGACGACGGGCACAAGTACGTTGCCAGCGCCTTTGAAAAGGGCGCCCGGGCCGCCCTGGTCTGCCGCGCCTCGCTCGACAAAAACGAATACGGCCTCAGGGACAGCCTTGACAAGGGTTCGCTCATTGCCGTGGACGATACACTCAGGGGCCTGCAGGACGCCGCGAGAATTTATCTTGAACAGTT
>JAIRTD010000251.1 GCA_031255115.1 Spirochaetaceae bacterium
ATCAACAACCGCGCGGCAGAGCCACGCGGTATGTTGTTCTCATAAGGTATTGGTCTCGGGTTTAATACCTTCATAACCGCGGCAGAGCCGCGGGGTATTAAACCCTCGCCACGAATAAAGATGCGGCCTTAAAAAGCGCCCAGCAGTTTTTTTGTAGTTTCAAAACGGGCGATAAAGGGGTCAAGTTCCGCCCTGACCCGTTTAAGAAAGGACAGGGCCAAAGCGCCGCCCGCTTCGTAACTGGGGCGCTTTCCTCCCGCGCCGGCGCATTCGGGAAAATGGGCCCACAGGTAATCGCAGGCGTCAAGGAGCTCTTCAAATTCTTCTGTTTCGGTTCCCCCGGTAAGAGCGGCCCTGACAGAACGGAGCATGGAAAGCTCCCCTTCGATAAAGGCCAGGACCTGTTGTTGTTTTGCTTCCCCGCCGGGAAACCCCGCGCCGCCGTTAGCCGCTACGCTACTGCCATTAGCCGCCGCGCTGCCTTTACCAGCCGCGTTGCCTTTACCAGCCGCGTTGCTGCCGTTAGCCGTCGTGCAGCCGCCTGTAAGGATGGCCCGCCCTTCTTCAAGACTTAATGCGGGTACGCCCAGGGGGAGCCCTGATGAACGCAGGTCTTTTATTCGCCTTTCCCCGCCGAATTCTTCTTCAAAAAGATCGCGGTAGTTTTTAAGGCCTATATTGCTCAATACTCTCCGGCCTTCTTTGGAAACAGCGGCGAAACTTCCCCGCCGGGCAACGGCCCCGGCATTGATAAAACCGGAGAGGCGGTTCTGCCGGCAGAGCCACGCCATGTCCGCAGGCGAGGCTTTCGCGTGGAAGCCGTCAAGGCTAAACGAAAAATCAAGGCCCGCGGTGAGTACCGGCCCGGCGGAAACTTTAAGCGCCAGCGCCACGGCGCTAAGACCTACCGATCCCAGGGGAGGCAGCCGGGGCGGCAGGAGGGAACAGGCTTTCATGCGCTCAAAAAAGGCAAGGGGCGTCCACGGCGTGCTGAAAAAAAAGCGCTTTCCCAGGAGATTGCCGGAGGCGGGGAGGGCCGAGAGGTCCAGGGCAAGCGGAATATCCTTGCCCCTGCTTCCGATAAAGTCTCCGAGGTTCCAGTGCTGGGCTTCGAGGGCGACAGCGAGGTCAGGAACTATAGAAAACGAGTTGAGCGCCGAAAGAGCCGTATCAACACAGATAATTTTAAAGGGCCGCCCTTCAACACAGAGCTCTTTAAGTTCTTCCAGTACAGGATCAAGGGAAGGACCGGCGCCGAGGACCAGTACCGGCTCCGCGCCGAAATCAATATCCGCTATGGTCAGGCTTTCGGGAAGAAGGGCAAGATTGCGTACCGCGTTTAGCGCGTAACGTCTGCCGAGGCGTATCAGCGTCGCGGCGTTGCCCCAGTCAAGGGCGATAGTTCTTTTAAGCGCTTCGGCAAGAGCTTCGTAGGTTTCGGGATCAAGCTGCCAGCCCCCGCCGAGGCGGAGGAGTTCTATCCGGCGAAAGGCGCGCTCCCCCCATTGGGAACGCACATAGGCGCAGAGTGTTCCGGGGTCCCGCGCCGGTACAAAGCGCAAGGCAGGATGGGCAAGCAGTTCCCCGTCCATTTCGGCCAGCGAAAATGCCATAAGCTTTTCGTCGGTTTCTATGCAGAGCAGGGCCGAGTCGGCGCTCATGGTTTTTAGTATGGATAAAAGGCCGTAGCCCAAAAGGGGAGAAGGACAGACGTAGAGGGTACGGCCGGTCTTATGGGCCTTTGCGGCGATTCGTTCTGCCTGGGCTATGGGATCAAGAACTGAAAGAAGGGTCTTACCCCGGTATACTACCGAAAAACCCCGCCGGGCTTCTGTCCGCCGGGGTAATTCATCCTGCATTACTGAGCCGGCCAGACCCACTGGTTAAAGGTCTGGAAAAACTGATCCTTATAGCGGGGATTGGAGAGCAGCATCCGGGAAAGTATCTGCGTCCATAAATCCTGCTGTATAAAATTCTGACTCTGGCCCCGGTACAGGTACTCTATGTTTTCGAGGGAACTTTCTTCGGCCTGGGTTTCTGACTCAGGGTAAAGCACAATGACATTGAGATTAAGGACCAGGGGTTTTGAAGGCGTATGCACCGGAATCGAAAAAGCCTCGGTCCAGAATTCCTCATTGGCCTCCGCGTATTGAAGCTCAGGAGCAGTGGACGTGGGGAGCAGGGCTGTCGATCCAAAGAGATTGCTCTGTCCTCCGGAAAACCGGTACTGGCCGTAATTTAACGGAAGGGGGCCGATGGTAGTAACGCTTAAACCCCTGCTCTGCGCGGCACTTTCGAAGCTGGCCGAATTTTTTACCAGGCCGGCAAAGTCTTCCGCCCGGGCGCGGACCCAGTCCTCTATCATACCGCCGTGGTATCCCATGAGATAACTTCGTATTTTGGAATTCAGGGAACTGTCCGAAGCGTCAAAAGGACGAGCCGCCTCATCACAGCGGTATATGGCCCACGAACCCAGAGGCGTTTTAACCACATCGCTGTACTCACCCCGGGCAAGGGAAAGGACCTGTTCCCGGGAACTCTCGTCGGCAAATTCAACAAAAAGTTCGTAGGCCATGCGCTGGCCCATGCTTCCCCCCTGTCCGGCGAGGCTGTCCTGGGAATGGGCGCTTACCGCGTCCTCAAAGCTCAAGCTGCCGTCCTTTATAGAAGAAAGTACCTGCTGGGCGTCCCTTTCGCTTGAGCTAATCGTAATACGGGAAAGCTGGGTAATCCGAAAAAGGTCGGGATTCTCCGCGGCAAAGGCGTTGACTTCCGAATCAGGATAATCGGAGAGGGAGAAGGAAACCATTTTGAAGGTCCTCTGGCGCTCGGCCATGGATTTAAGAAAATCCGTTTCTCCCTGGGGAACGTAAAGCCCCATAAGATCAGAAACATAAGGCTCGGCTATCATGGCATCCCTGGTTTCATTCCAGAGCTTCATACGGTCGCTGCTGGTAAGGCTGCGGTAGAGGTTAATGGAAAAAACGCCGTTTTCCTGAAAATCAGGACGCTGGGTTATGCGCTT
>JAIRTD010000323.1 GCA_031255115.1 Spirochaetaceae bacterium
ATGCTCTGGGCCAGGGCCTCCCCCAGGAGTATTTCGCGGTCGTTTTCCAGCGCGGGACTGCCCTCAAGGGTTACGAGAAAACGCTCCGCCCCGCCTGAGGTCCAGAACGACGGTTCCACGGCCCTGATATTGGCCCCGACCTTGCCCGCTCCGCTTACCAGCACGCCGAGGCCGTGGCGCTCGGGCCATACGCCCCTGATTCCTTCCAGGCCGCTTATGGTTTCGGCCGACGCTTCCAGGGCCCCAGGATCGGCGTAATCGTACACGGCAAGGTGGCCGGTTCCCATCTCAAGGTAACGGTCGGTAATGCCCCGTATCATGCCGTCGGCAACAATGAGGGTTACCACTATGGGAATGAGGCTTACCGCTATGCCTATGGCGGCGCCCTGGAGATAGCGGCCGCCTTCGTGGGCGCGGCCAAGGAGGTAGCGCAGGGCTATAAAAATACCGGGGCTGCCCCCGGGAAGGCCCTTTCTCACAATGCCTCCTCCGGCACGGGACCGCCTTCATTTTCGGGGCCGCCGTATTCCGCCGCCGGAATCGCAAGGGGGTCGGACAATATACCCGACTGTAGCACATAACGCCGTTCCGCCCTGGCGGCGAGGGCATGGTCGTGGGTTACCACGATGAGGGTCTTGCCCCATTTTTCGGTCAGCCCGTAGAGAAGCTCGGCTACCAGGCCGCTGTTTCCCGGATCAAGGTTGCCGGTCGGTTCGTCGGCCAGCACCAGGTCAGGGTCATTCACCAGGGACCGCGCCACGGCCACCCGCTGACGCTCGCCGCCTGAAAGCTGGGACGGGTAGTGATGGCTTCTTTCGCCCAGTTTGACATCATCAAGGAGGGTTCCGGCCCGTTCCAGGGCGGCCTTTTTGGGCATGCCCGCTATGTAGGCGGGAAGCATAACGTTTTCCAGGGCGGTAAAATCCCTGAGCAGATAGTGAAACTGAAAGATAAAGCCTATTTGGTTTCTCCGGTAAGCGGTAAGGCCGTGTTCCGAAAGGCTGCCCAGTTCTATGCTGCCGGTTTTTGGCGAAAAGATCCGTACCGAGCCTGAATCAAAGCGGTCAAGGCCGCCCAGTATGTTGAGCAGGGTACTCTTGCCGCAGCCTGATTCGCCGGTTATGGCGAGGGAGCTGCCCCGGTCAAGAGAAAAACTTACCCCGGTAAGTATCCTCAGGGTTTCAGAAGGGGACGCGTAGGTCTTTATCGCGTCCTTTACTTCGATTATGGTATTTTGAATTTCCTGTTCCTGAGCGCCGCTTGTATCACTCATAACGCAGTACCTCCGCCGGTTTGATGCGGGAAATTCTTCCCGAGGCCAGCCACGCGGCTCCGGTGGCCGAAAGCAGGCCGAAAAGGCATATCAGCAGCACTTCATGGGGGATGACCCTGCTGGGAACTTCTTTTATGTAGAATACGGCCGGAGAAAAAATCGCAAAGTCGGTGCCCGCCTGGACCGCGCCGCCGGTGAGGGCCGAGGCCAGAAGATTGAGGGCGTGTACCGCGGCGTTTACCGTTGTTTCCAGTATGCTGAAAAAGGGGCCTATGTTAAAGGCTATGGGAAGCCCCAGGGCAAGACCGAGGCCCGCGCCCAGAAAGCCTATGATAAAGCCGTCGTAGGTAAAAACAAGACGCACCGCCCTTTCGCCGGCGCCCACCGCCCTGAGGAGTCCTATTTCTTCCCGCCTTTCAAGGACAAAGCGCCGCTGGGACTGGTAGATATTGAGGCCGACTACGATAAAGATAAGGCCCACAAGGACAAACATCAAAAGTTTTTCCATTCTGAGAGCGCCGAAAAAAGCCCGGTTGTATTCTCGCCAGGAAACGGGGTTGTAAACGCCGAGCCCTGACAGCGCTTTAAGGGCCCGCTCGTCCTGAAAGCGGTTGTGGAGCTTGATTCCCCCGTACAGGGTTTCCGGTACGCCCTGGAGCGCCTGGGTTTCTTCAATATTGATAATAGCCCAGCCCAAATCGTATTCATAAAAACCGGAACGGAATATCCCCGCCACGGTGAAGGGGGTGTTCCCCGTTTCCATTTCGTCAGGAACGAGTCCCGATACCGAAATGACGCTGACTTCGTCGCCAACTCCTACGGAAAGGCGCCGGGCAAGTTCCGCGCCAAGGAGTATGCTTCGCTCGGCGCTTAAATCAAAGGACCCTGATTCAAAGACCAGTTTTTCCGCCATGCCCCGGTCAAGGGACGCGGTGTTTTCCGGCAGGGCCCGTACCATGGCGACCTGGGGCCCGCCGCCCTTGCCCCTGAGCAGGGCCTGAATCTCCCTGAAAGGCAGAACAGAGCGCACGCCGCCAAGGGCCCGCACCTTGTCAAGAACTGCTTCGTCGTCTTCTCCGGGAAGTTCCACCCTGATATGGAAGGACGATATTTCGAGTATGCTTTCGATGAAGCCCATTTGAAAGCCGTTCATCACCGCGATTATAACGATGAGGGCAAGAACGCCGGTACAGATGCCCAGTACGGCAAGCACCGAAGACGGCGAGGATTTGTCCCTTCTCCGGGATGATATGTACCTTGATGAAGCGTAGCCAATCCACGGTTCAAATTTCACCTTGTTCCTCACTATTCCGCGGATTCGGGGGCCCGCTTTGTTTCCGGCCGATGAGCTCTTCGGAAATTTTTCTTCCGTCTTCCCAAACGGCCCTGAGCACCGGAACGCCGTCGAGGTATAGGTCCTCTATGTCCCGGTTTCCTTCGCTGGTAACAGAACGCTCAAGTACATCGTTACGGTAATTCTTTTCGGCGGTCCTGTCTCCGTCGCTGTTGTACTCGAACTCTACGCGCCGTTTTTCGTCTTCGGTTTCCCAGCTTACCGAACTGAGCCGATCGCCGGTCCAGATATGGCTTAAAGTTCCCAGTATCTCCCCGTCCTCGTCCCGCCGCGTTTCGGTAAGTATACGGCCCCGTTCGTCGGTGGTAAACTCCACCGAAGCGCCAATGCCCATAATATCCCGCAAAAATTCAGAACTAAAGGCCGAATAGGGGCTGACCAGGCGGGCTATCTGATGACGCCCGGGAAGCCTTGGGAAAGCGGCTGTTTCGCTCTGTCTTTCCTCCCCGTCGGCGCCTGGCGGATAACGCCGTTCAATGGAACGGAGGGCCGAAGCGCGGTTGTACCGATACAGATCGGTCCACAGTGCTTCTTCCACATAACGCCTGGGTTCTGAAGGGCCCTCCGTATCAGGAGACCCGGCTGCTTCACTTGTTGTTTCGGCGATTTGATCGACAGGAGGTGATGCGGCATTCGTATCAGAGCCGTTTTCGGTATCAGAGTTGCCGTTGGCATCAAGGGCCTGTTCAATATCAGATACCGTTTCAGAATTATGCGTACCTTCGGAATCTAAAATACCTCCGGTATCAGAATCTATTCCCACATCATCCAACAAGGTTTCAGGAACGCTTTCTTCAGGCCGTATACGCGAAACTTCGGCTTTCTGGAGCCTGCCTGAACGGTAGCTGTACACAGCAATGATGGTTACATCATCGGAATCATAGCTTCGCTCCTCGATGAGCGTACCTTGTTCATCATAAATGTCCATATAGCCCGAACCGTCGTCACGGAACGAGGCGGCCGCTCTGACAACGCCGTCCTTTAGTATCCACCTGGTACTGACCAGTTCTCCCTTTTCGTAGAGAAAATGTTCCTCAACGAGTACGCCGGCAGGTATGCGGCCGCTCCGCAGGGCTTCGGCAAGGCGGGGGGGAAGACGCCATATTTGGGCGGTACTGACCTGGAGGGCATAGCCGGCTCTCAGGGCGCGGACCGAAAGAGCCGGTTCCAGGGCCATGCCAGCGGCGTTGGAAATATACCAGCCGTCGGAAAACAAAAAGGGGGCGGAACACAGCACGAGGCCCAGAACAAGGCGTTTTTTATTCAAGGCCGGTAAACTCCCTGGCATAGGCATGCGGATCAAAGGGATGAAGGTCCCCGTAGCCTTCGCCGTCGCACAGCCACACTACAGGAAGGCCGAGGCTCCCGGCAAGGGAAAAGGCTATGCCGCCCCGGGCGCTGGAATCGTATTTGGTAAGTATAACGCCATCCAAAGCCACGGCATCGTTAAAAATTTCAGCCTGGGCAAGGGCGTTTCGTCCGGTAGTTGAATCCAGCACCAGGTATTTTTGGTATCCTTCGGATTTGGAGGCGGCCACCCGGTCTATCTTGCGCAGTTCCTCGACAAGGGCGCTTTTGGTGTGCATTCTTCCGGCGGTATCGGCAATGACAAGGTCCCCGCCTCCGGCCCTGACCGCTTCCAGAGCGTCATAGATGACCGCCGCCGGGTCTCCGCCCTGTTTATGGGCCACTACCCGTATAGAAAGCCTTTCGCCGTGTATCTTAAGCTGGTCCACCGCGGCGGCCCTAAAGGTATCGGCGGCGGCGAGTATGGGCCGTCTGCCCTTGGAAGCGTAATAGGACGCGAGCTTGGCGGCGCTGGTAGTCTTGCCCACGCCGTTTACGCCGAGCAATAGTATGACTCCGCCGTCTTCGTCCGGCAGCGCGGGCGCACGGAGCATCGCCTCGAGAAGAACGGCAAGGCGTTCGCGTATTTCTTCGGGGGAGGTGATTCTGTTTTTTTTGCAGTCCGCCTCAAGGGCCTCTACGGTTTTGAACGCCTCGGCCGCGCCGAAATCACCTTCTACAAGAAGTTCGGAGAGGTCTTCAAAGAGTTCGTCCCGGGGCCGGCCCAGGCCGAAAAAATTCTTTATCCGTTCACCAAAACCTGTCTTTCCCATCAGCGCGCCAACTCAACCGGAGGCCGCTCCGACGAAGCGGTATAGATCACATAACGCGTTATGGATTCGGCAAGAAAGAAACCCATAGCCCCCCAGGAGATTTTGCTTGCCAGGTCGTAATTCATGGCCGGGTCATAGAGGTCCATATTACCCGAAAAATTATAACCGGAGGTATATGAATTTCGTACGCCGGTAATCAGCACCGCAAGGGAAAGTGAAATCCAGAAACGGCCAAAAGCGCCGTAGAATTTACGGCGCAGGGTGTTTACGCTCCTTGATTCTGGAATCTCTACGGGCTGGGGGCGGACGCTCATTATTCCTTCATAATCCCGGAATACAACCCTGGCCTGTTCTCCTCCGGAATTTTCCACCAGCACGTACTGGCTTGTATACGGCGTCGCCTCAAGGTCCATGGGCGTCTTTCCCACATACAGGGCGCCAAGGTATACCAGAGCTCCTTCTTCATCACTTTGTATTCCGGCGCTTTTTGAAAGCAGGGGGGTAAGGTTGATATACAGGGCGGCGGTCTCGCCGGGATTGAGTTCCAGTTCCGCCGACGCGTCCTGATATCCCTCGCTGTAGGCGTCTACGGTAAACTTGCCGGGAAAACGTTCCAGCACAAATTCCCCGCCTGTACCGGCAAAGGAATTATCAATGGTAAGCGACGCCGAAGGAGGCTCGGACCTTACCGCCACCTGTACGGGCGCGGCCCCGGCGGCAAGAGATCCAAGGGCAAGACTGAGGCCGGACAGGGCAGGTTCCCTGTCTCCGGGAGAAAAGAGTACAAAGTCCTCATAGACATAGGCCTGGGCATAGAGAGCGTAGACCTTGAGCGAAACATGAATACGGCCGTGAAACTCCGAAACAGCGCCTGACAAAAAGGCGTCGGCCTTCTGGGTCCGGCAAAAGCTATACTCCTTTCCCGGTTCGGGAGGCTGGGGCGTCTGCTGGATAAGGGTAAAGACCGGCCTCGGCTCTATAAGGGGGCTTTCCGTTTCCGCCGCGCGGAGGGCTTCTTCAAGCTTGACTATATCGGCGTCCATGACGCGCAGGTCCCGGCGGTACTTCCAGGATCTGTCCCCCCTAAAAAGAAGGTCGTCCCTGCTTTTCTGCTTTGCCGCAAGGGCTGACGAGGCGGCCTTGACGGCCCGGGTCTGTTCGTAGTCCCGGTAAAAATCAAGCTCCTCAGGGGACCGTATGTGGTACTGTACTCTTAAAAACGAATTGACCAGTTCTTTTATGATAAGTTCTCCCTGGGCCGCCTGGGAAGGGGGAAGGGCCGAGGTATCAAAGGCGGTAACGACAAGGGCCCATTCCTGGTTCAGCACGGGCTTTTCCGCCTCCTCCGGCTTTGCCAGGCCGGAGAGCGGGGCAAGAACAAGGACCAGCAGTATGGCGCATAACAGACTACGCGTCTTTTTGTTTCCAGGCAAAGCGCAGATACTCCTCAATAAAGGGATCGATGTCCCCGTCCATCACCGCCTGAATATTCCCCAGTTCGGCCTTGGTGCGGTAATCCTTGACCAGGGTATAGGGCTGAAACACATAGGAACGGATTTGGTTTCCCCAGGAAATATCCTTTTTTTCCTGGGCAAAGCGTTCATTTTCTTTTTCCTTCTCCTGCCTGTAGTATTCGTAGAGCCGCGCCTTGAGCATGCTCATCGCCGTGGCCCGGTTCATGGTCTGACTCCGCTCGCTTTGGCAGGCCACCACTATGCCCGTGGGCAGGTGGGTAAAGCGCACGGCGCTGTCCGTCTTGTTGACATGCTGGCCCCCCGCGCCGCCGGAACGGTAGGTATCCACCCGGAGATCTTCGGGCTTTACTTCTACCTCGATGGAGTCGTCAATTATGGGAAACACATAGGCGGAGGCAAAGGAAGTATGCCGGCGCGCGTTGGCGTCAAAGGGAGAAATACGCACCAGGCGGTGTACTCCCGATTCGCCCTTGAGATAGCCGTAGGCATAGTCTCCGTCTATGCGCACCGTAGCCGACTTGATACCCCCTTCGGCCTCGAGGCGGTCGACTTCTTCCAGGGAAAAACCCTTGCGCTCGGCCCAGCGAAGGTACATACGAAAAAGCATGCCCGCCCAGTCACAGGCCTCGGTTCCTCCCGCGCCTGAATGTATGGCAAGAAAGCAGCCGTTCCGGTCAACCTCGCCCGACATGAGTTCGAGGAGGTTCTGCTTTTCGTATTTTGCCTCCAGCTCTTTGAGGGTTTCTTCGATTTCGGCGGCCTCTCCCTCAGCGCCCGCCTCACTGGAAAGCTCAGAGAGCACTTCCAGATCGTCTATGTCCCGCACCAGGGCCTTCCACGGCTCATACCGGGCCTTTAAGGCCTTGAGTTCGGCCATGGTTTTTTCCGCCCTGGAACTGTCGCTCCAAAAATCGCCCTCGCAGGTCCGCTCTTCCAGGGCGGCTATTTTCCTACTGAATGAAGCGTCCTCAAAGACGCCTCCAGGTTTCGTAGATTCTTGCCTTGAGGTCTTTAATTAAAAGGCTTAATTCTGACAGTACCATTACTTTTTCCTGCCTGTTTTGACGCCGGCAAGGGGTCTGCGGGGCGCTTTGGCCGGCGTTTTGACCGCCCTAAGCGCAGGCGCTTCTTCCCCTCCCCTGGCCACAAGACGGCGCCATTTTTTATCCTTCAAACTGGAAAGGACCAAGGTTCCTTCCAGAGGATACTGAAAAAATCTGATCCGGTCAAAGGCGTCGGTTATACGGTCCAAATCCCGTTTTATCCTGGTTAAGGTAGAAGGAGAGACTATTGTTGACTCCCAGAGCCCCCGCTGTACTTTCTCAAATCCGTACTGTCCCAGGAGGCTGGCCAGCTCTCTTGCCCGCTCTTCGGACCCGGGATCTACGGCTATGGATACATACATACCATTATGGTACGGAAAAGAAGGCTTTGTGTCAAACCGTTTTTTATTATGAAGCGAGGGCGCGAAGTCCTCTGGACGAAGGGCTTCTTTGCCGATTATTATGATAGTATGGCTATAAAGAAGGCTTTGGCATGTATAGCGCTGGGGATACTCGTTTCTACGGCGGCCTTTGTCCAGGAAGCCGGGGAAAGGGTCTTTGCCCCCTTTGTGTCCAGGCTTACGGCAGAGGTAAAAAATAACCTGGTGCGCCTCTCCTGGCAGGATTCGCCTGACGCCAGGGGGCCTGTGTACGTGTACCGGTCGGCCAGGCCCATCGAAGCGGCCGGGATCGGAACGGAAAAGCCTGAGGAAATCCCCTATGGAAGCGGGTCCTATATAGACGAGCCTGAAGGCGCCGGACCCTTTTACTATTTTGTCGCGGCCAGCGACGGCCGGGGCACTATATACGACATACTCATACCGCTTAACAATACGATCAGCGTCAACATTCAGGACGGGCTTCCCGAAGGCGGGACCCTCTGGCCGGGCGCGCAAGATACGTTCATACAGGACGAGACAGCCTTTGTAGAAACCGAGCTTCGAAGCGATTCGGTAATCAT
>JAIRTD010000072.1 GCA_031255115.1 Spirochaetaceae bacterium
AAGATTCGGTTGGCGCGCTCAACAACCTGGCCACGGAACAGATAGAAAGAAACATTACCGACACGGCAAAGCGGGTGGCGGATTTTCTCTACGAACGGGACAGGGATATACTCTACGCCGCGGGACTCCTCCCTGACGAAGCGGCCTACCGGCATTTTCTCTCGTTCAAGACCGGCAGGCTCATCAAAAAACGGGAATGGGTTCTTAACGAAGCCGGAACTGCGTGGGCTCCCAAAGAGGCGCTGGCCACCGGGGATTATTCTCCTTCGAATAATTCCGAAAATGACACCAACTACCATAACCTTCCCCGTATACTCTGGGAGACCGAAGATCGTCCCCTGTACCTTGAGATGACCTATGTGGATCTCAACGGAAACGAACGTATCAAAATAACAAACTCTAACCAGATGAGCAGTGTCAAAAAGAACGTTGCCTCAAGGCTCAACACCTATGTAAAAGCCGAAACCTACTTTGCCGAACTTAAAGACCTCAAGCCCGGTGAGGTTTATGTTTCCGAAGTAATAGGCGCCTATGTGCGTTCCCGGCTTATCGGCATGTACACGCCGGAAAACACCGCGACAAGGGGCCTTGAGTTTGTCCCGGAAGAAGAGGCCTATGCCGGGAGGGAAAACCCCAACGGCAGACGCTTTAAGGGCATCATACGCTGGGCCGCGCCGGTGGTACAAAACGGCGTCGTCTCAGGCTATGTTACCCTGGCCCTGGACCATGACCACATCATGGAATTTACCGATCACATAACGCCCATGAACGAGCGTTATGTGGAAATGCCCAGCGCCTATGAGGGCAACTACGCCTTTATCTGGGACTACAAGTGCCGGAGTATCTGTCATCCCCGGCATCATTCCATAGTGGGCTATAACCCGGAAACCGGGGAACCCGAAATCCCCTGGCTCGAAGAAAGCATCTATGACGAATGGAAGGCGTCGGGTCTCCCCTATACTGAATTCATCAAGGACGTACCTGTTTTTCAGGACCAGTCCCGGGACAAGAAACCGGCGCCTGAGCTTACCGAGGCGGGCCTTGTGGGTCTTGACGGCCGTTACCTCAATAACGCTCCCCAGTGTACGGGCTGGTTTGACCTGACCAGAGAAGGCGGCTCAGGGTCCTTCCTCATACTGTGGAGCGGCATCTGGAAACCCAATACCGCGGCCACCATCCCCTACTACACCGGCCGTTACGGGGCAAGCAAGCGGGGCTTCG
Source organism: Spirochaetaceae bacterium (assembly GCA_031255115.1). Classification (GTDB taxonomy): domain Bacteria; phylum Spirochaetota; class Spirochaetia; order Treponematales; family Breznakiellaceae; genus JAIRTD01. The sequence continues at coordinate 1,222 of JAIRTD010000072.1, forward strand.
GCTTTGTGGCCATAGGCGCCGGGCTTGAGGATTTTCAGCGGCCGGCGCGGGAGACCGAAATAGCGCTTAACAGCCTCATAACCGATACCGACCGGGACCTCGCAGGCGCGTCCTTCGACACCGGCAACGCCATCACGTCGAACCTCATCGGCACGACGATCAGGCTTATTGTTTCTGCCGGCTTCATGGTGCTTCTCGTGGTGCTTATCGCCATCTGGATGGCCTCGGTGTTCACACAAAGCGTAACCAATCTTATCAACGGCATTTCCCGCTTCCGCGCCGGAGAACGGCAATTCCGCTTTAACGCCAGATTCAAGGACGAAATAGGAACCCTCGCCGATTCCTTTGACGAAATGGCCGACAGCCTGGTAGAAAGCGACCGGGGCCCGCTCATCATCACCGGCATGGACAGGCGGGTGGTCTACGCCAACGAAATGGCGCTTCACGCGATTGACAAGGACCTTAATTCCGTTCTGGGCGCCCACTACAGCGAAATCAGCCTCTATCCCCACGATTCGTCCTACGATCCGGTCTGCGCCCTCATCGCCGGACGGGACCCCGAAGTTCTCTACGTCGAAACACAAAAGCGTTATTTTAAGGGGGCGGCGACCTACCTTACCAGCCGGGACGGAAAAAACATCGGGTTTATCATCACGTCTTCCGACGTTACCGAAATCATCGAGCAGCAGAAAAAAACCACCGAGCAGAAAACCCTGCTGGATACTATCTTTGCCTCCTCGCCTGACATGATCTGGTATCAGGACCCGGAGGGCAGATACCTGGCGGCCAACCCCCGTTATGCGTCATTCAGCGGCATCAGCCCCATGGACCTCATCGGCAGGAACATAAAAGAAGTCATCCCCCAGGACTATCTTGAAGAATTCACCACCAACAGCCAGCGGGCCGTAGAATCACGGCGGCCCCTCTATGTTGAAGAAAGCCTTAGATTTGCCGACGGTCATGAAGAAGTTCTGGATACGGTCCTTACCCCCATCTTTAGCAGCGACAACAACCTGGTGGGGATTTTGGGCTATGGACGGGACGTAACGGCCAGGGTCGCCATAGAAAAACGGCTCCGCAGCACCCAGCTCGAACTCGAACAGGCCGTGCTTGACGCAAACAAGGCCAATGCCCACAAGGGGGATTTTCTTGCCCGCATGAGCCACGAAATCAGAACCCCCATGAACGCCATCATAGGCATGACGAGCATAGTACGAAAAAAACTTTCAGAGCCTGATTTTGACATGGAACAGGTCAACACCGATATACAGCAGATCGAAACTTCTTCCCAGCACCTTCTGGGGCTGCTCAACGACATACTGGATATTTCCAAAATCGAAGCGGGAAAAATCGAAATAACCGAAGAGGCGGTTGATTTCTTCAAACTTACCAATACCGTAGCCGCCATCATCAAGCCCCGCTGCGACGAAAAGAACATTCTCTTTAACACCAATTTTAAGCTCTCGCCTCCGGCGCTGTACACCGGCGATTCGCTGCGGCTCAGGCAGGTACTGATAAACCTCCTCGGCAACGCGGTAAAGTTTACCCCCGAAGGCGGAACCATTGACTTTATCATTGAGGAGCGCGAAAAAGAAAAGGATTTTGCAAGGCTCTATTTTTCCGTCAAGGATACGGGCATAGGCATGTCCCAGGAAGCCCTGGCGACCCTCTTCCGTCCCTTTGAACAGGCAAACAGCCAGATATCCAAACGCTACGGCGGAACAGGACTCGGACTTGCCATATCGCAGAGCATAGTCAAACTGTTCGGCGGAACTATCACCGTCGAGACAAAAGAAGGCCAGGGGAGTCTCTTTAGCTTTGAACTTTCCCTCACTCCCGTGGCCGCCGAAGAAGAAGAAGACAGCATCGTAGAAGACGCCACGGACAAACTCAAGGGCAGGCGCGCCCTGCTTGTCGACGACGTAGCCATAAACCGCATCATTGCCATAAACCTTCTCGAATATACCGGTATGGACATAGACGAGGCGGACGACGGCATCATGGCGGTAAAGATTTTTGCCAATTCAGAACCGGGCACGTACGACATAATTTACATGGATGTGCAGATGCCCAATATGGACGGTTACGAAGCGTCCAAAGCCATACGGGACCTTGAGAGGAGCGACGCGAAGACCGTGCCCATTGTGGCCGTTACCGCTAACGCCTTTAAGGACGACATAGAAAAGGCCATGCAGCAGGGCATGAACGCCCACCTTGCAAAACCCATGGAGGCCAGTAAACTCATCGACGTAACCTTTAAGCTCCTCGGCCTGAGATAAAACAGAAACGCTTTCTTGTAGCTTTACGGTCTTCTCCCCTACCGGCCGCTCTTCTTTTCAAAATGGGAAAATTCCATCGTAAAGGTGGCCCGGCCCTGGCTTACCGAGCGGAGAGAAGTCATAAAGCCGAACATTTTTTCCATAGGGGCCTGGGCCTTTACCTCGTCAGTCGAAGTCTTGGATTCCATATTGGAAACCTGGCCTCCCCGCTGGGTAATGAGGCTGATTACGTCGCCTACAAATTCTTTGGGAGAAATGAGACTGACGGCCATGATGGGTTCAAGGAGTATGGGATCGGCGTTCCGGCACGCCTCATCAAAACCCATGCTGGCGCAGGCTTCAAAGGCAAATTCAGTGCCGCTTAGTTCGGAATACTTTATGCCGGTAAGGCTTACCCCTATGTCAATGCAGGGATACCCGAGTGCTATGCCGGAAGCAAGGGCGCCTGATATACCCCGTTCAATGGCGTCAAAGATTGCCTGGGGTATCTGGGAATCGCGTACTTCCCGGGTATAGCGGTTGCCCTGTCCTCTGGGCAGGGGTTCGACGCGGAGGGTAAGTTCGGCCTCGTTTTCTTTTCCGGCCATGGTTCTCGAAAATTTTTCGGTATGTTCGACGGCCCTGCCCACCGATTCGCGGTAGGTAACCTGGGGCTTGCCTACTTTGGCTTCGACTTTATGTTCCTTGAGTATGCGGGTTACCAGTACGTCAAGATGAAGTTCGCCCATGCCCGAAATAAGAAGCTGGCCGGTTTCTTCGTTTTCTTTGGTGGTAAAGGTCGGGTCCTCTTTGGCAAGTATGGCAAGGGCGTCTCTGAGCTTGTCCTGCTCGGACATGGTCCTTGGTTCAATAGACACCGATATAACCGGCTCAGGAAAAACCATTTTTTCGAGCAGCACCGGCCAGCCCTCGCTGCCTATGGTATCACCGGTCTGGGCAAGTTTCATCCCTATGATGACTCCTATATCCCCGGCGGAAAGTTCGTCCATAGGTTCCGACTTGTTGGAATGCATGCGGAGTATGCGGTTGACCCTTTCCCGTTTTTTCTTGCCCATGTTGTTTACCATAAGGCCCGGCTTTATCACTCCCGAATACATGCGCACATAACAGAGGCTGCCTGCCTCGCGGTCGTTTTGTATTTTGAATACCAAGCCCAAAGGCTGGGCTTTGGGATCGCAGGGAATTGCTATGGTTTCGTCTTTTTTAAGCTGATGACCCAGGGCCGGGGCGACTTCGTCAGGGGCGGGGAGGTACTGTACAACGCCGTCAATGAGGGGCTGGACGCCGATATTCCTCCGGGACGCTCCGGCAAACACCGGAAAGAGGCTCCGCTTGAGCACGGCGCTGCGCAGTTCTGCGCGCAGAAGCTCCGTAGAGATTTCTTCCCCCGCAAGATAGTATTCGGTGATGATGTCCGATTCGCGGGAAAGGGCGTCGATGATTTTTTCCCGCCATTCCCGCGCAATGTTTTCCCGCTCGGGAGCCACCGCGGAGAATATCATTGTTTCCCCTTCTGACGCGGCGTCCCAGCGTATTTCCCGCATTTCAATAAGGTCGATAACCCCCTCAAAGGAACTTTCCCTTCCCAGCGGTATTTCCAGCGCGACAGGCCGGACACCGAGTTTTGCCTGTATGTCCTCAAGCACGGGAAAAAAATCAGCCCCGATGCGGTCCATCTTGTTTACATAGCCTATGCAGGGAACCTTGTAGCGTTCGGCCTGGTGCCAGACGGTTTCGGTCTGGGGCTCCACGCCCCGCACCGCGTCGAATATGGCGACGGCGCCGTCAAGCACCCTGAGGGAACGTTCAACCTCGGCGGTAAAATCGACGTGTCCGGGGGTATCAATGATGTTGATCTGATACTCTTTCCAGTAGGTCGTGGTAGCGGCGCTCTGTATGGTAATGCCCCGCTCCTGTTCCTGCTCCATCCAGTCCATGATGGCTTCGCCGTCGTCGACTTCCCCTATACGGTGGCTTTTACCGGTGTAATACAGTATTCTTTCTGTGGTGGTAGTTTTTCCGGCATCAATGTGGGCCATGATGCCAATATTACGCATAGTTTTAAGCGGCATGAGCGAAACTCCTGAATGGAGTATTCTACACTAATCCGCTTTTTTTTTAAACCCATGCGCGGCGGGTATATCGGGTAGGCGAATATATCGGGTATATAAGTAAATGCGCATACATCGCGTCCCTGTATGCGCAATGGTGTATAAAGGGCCGCCTGGTATTCCGGACAGCCCCCTTGCTCTTATAGCCTGAGCATGGCCCCGAGGGTAACACCATCTTCTATGGTGATCTTAAAGTCCGTATTGCCGTTGTCGCTGTCGGACCATCCGTGCGTAAATCTTATACCGCCTATGTTTGAGTAAACCGATACGCGGTTACCGAGGCGGTATTCAAAGTTGGGCATAAGACCGATAAAAAAGGTTTTATAATCACTACTTGACCGGTCCACATTGGAAAAGCCTACCGCGCCCAGCGCGTTCACACCAAAGGCGCCCCCACCGAGAAGGTGGTAGCGGCCCCATCCGGCAAATCCGAAAGTTGTAGGCTCGTTTTTAAACAGCAACTGGACACCCATATCAATCTTGTTGGTGAGCGCATAGCCTATCAGCGGCGAAAAGGAAAAGACAGCGTCGCTGTTGCTTCTGCCGTTTACCTTTGTCGATTTATAACCGAAACCGACATCACCGCCTACCATCCAGTTTTGAGAAAATCCCTGGGCGCAAATAAGAGCGCCAAGCGAAACACAAAGGATAATTTTTTTCATTTTTTCTTCCTTCTAAAATGAGATATAATGAGCCTCCGGTCCGAACC
>JAIRTD010000073.1 GCA_031255115.1 Spirochaetaceae bacterium
CCTGAAAAACGATGCCGCAACCGGGCGCGGAGATTTCCCCCCGCTCCGGTTTTATACATCCGGCTATAATCTGGAGTAACGTTGATTTGCCGCAGCCGTTGGCCCCGGCAACGCAGAGCGTTTTGTTTTTTTCAACCGTGATGCTTACATCGTTAAGCGCGGGAGGCGCCTGTTCGTCATAAGAAAAAGAAATGTTTGATAATTTTACCTGTTCCATATATCACCACGCTTAATAAACAGCATATTACAAGAACGCTGTCCGCTCTACTCCAGTTCCGGACGCTTGTTTGCGGAATAACACCGTCGAAGCCGCGCGAGAGCAGCGCCGCGCCCGTATTTTCCGCCCTGATAAACGCCGCGCATAGTGACGCTGCAAAAACGGCCGCGTATGATTTCCAGATAAAAACAACACCGTTGTTATTCGCGTTTTTACGGAAACGCATTGCCTTTACCGCGCAAAATACCGTATCGCTCATCATATAAATATACCTATGGGTTAGATACAAGATGCTTATAAGTTTGGGGTTTACCCGCAAGGCCGCGAGGGCCCGCGCAAAAACGCTAAACTCCATAGAAGCGACGCTAAGCATATAGAGAAGGGACGCGCAATGGACGCGCAGGATAAACACTGCCGCCGTGCGCCCCGGAAGGAGCCCGCACAAAGCCTGCAGCAGGAACAGGGCGCAGAACGCCTCAAGCGGAACCAGGCGTTTTATAACCTGGAAAAAATTCCGCCGCAAAAGCAGCATACAGGCGCAGGCAATACCCGCAAGAATCATACAATGGCTTATGTGTATGGATACGAGTATAAGGGAAGCCCCGCTGATTACACGGGTTCGGGGATCAAAACGGCGCAGAACGTCATGCTTTATGTCGAGACGGTTCAAGTACATCCGGTTTTGCCTTTGCAAGAAATAAAACAATAAAGAGCGTAAGCGCGCCTTCGGCAAACGCGAGCGGGACGTTGGCCGCCATAATAAGCGCCGCCGTAGTCCGCAGTTCTCCGGCGCTTAACACGAGGGCCGCAAGCGTCAGCAGGGATCCGGCAATGACCGCGGCAAAACCGGCAAGGAAAGCGGACAGGGCAAGCGCGGGCCCCGGCCGCAGGCTTCGGTGAAAGCCCCCGAACAGGAGCCGTGCCGTATAACCGGCAAGCGCCGCCGCGCCCATGATCGCCGTGTTTGCCCCTAGCGAAAGCAGGCCGCCGAATTGGAAAAGGGCGCCCTGTAAAAGAAGGGCGATAAACAAGGCGGGCAGCGCCGTCCAGCCCAGCAGCCAGCCGGAAAGCCCCAGCAGGGTAAGATGGATGCTCGAGGGCCCCAGCGGCACATGAACCAGGGAGGCTAAAAAGAGCGTCGCGCTGAGCAGCGCTGTTTTCGGAAGCCGCTCTGCCGGCGTCTTTCTGAGCCCCGCGGCCACGCCGGCCGCCCCGATCGCCCAACCCCCGGCAATTACCGGCAGGGAGAGTACGCCTTCACTAATGTGCATGAAGGGCCTCCCCTTTCCGGCTTTTCTTTTTCATTAAATACCAAAGGGCGAAGGCGTTGAGGATGAGGCTTAAGCCCAGGATAGCGGCGAAGGGTTTCGGCAATCTGCCGGAAGGCAAATTACCGCCGGGAGCGGTATTCCGCGCTCCGGCCGCCGTTTCCGTTTCACCGGCCACGGTAACCGTTATTTCCCCCTTGTGCCCCATGCCGTCCTCGGCGCTGAGCCGCCACGGGCCGTTTTCAAAGGGGACAAAGCTGAAGTAACCGTCGCGATCGGTCATGCTTTCCTGTACGGTAGCGTCAGGAGCGGAAGGCGCGTAGACCTTGACCGAAGCAAAGAGCATGGATTCCCCCGTGCTGTACATAAAGCGCAAGGTTCTGGCTCCGGCCTGGCCTGTTACGTCGAAGATTTCCACTCCGTGGGCAAAAGCAAGGGCCGGTAACAAAAGGGATACCGCCAAAAGAAAAAAAGTAAAAAAACGCTTCATGCCAGCTCCCCCGTTCCCGGCCGGTTTATCCGGCTTGTCCGAGAACCCGGCTGGTTCCCGGACAAGTCTTGCAAAACGCCCCGCGTTTTGCTTTCTTAACGGTTACTGTTCAGAAACTTTAGTTTCCGAACAACCCTATTTGACCAGGAAGAGCAGCGTTGCTGCCGGGTTTTCCTGGTCGGTTTCCGCGCTGTTCACCCTGTGCGTTTCCCGGACACGGAAAAACCACACCACCGCTTTCCCGATATCGGGATGGTCCAGCCTGAAGGAAATCTCCCCGTTATTGTCGGTCCTTCTTCCGGTTGAAGCCCAGGCGTCCATAGTCCGGTAATCGTAGTAATCATAACTCGCCTTAACTTCCGCATTGGGAAGCGGCCTCCCCCGGTAGAGCACCCGAAGCCTCATCGTTGAATTTCTCGTCATGCCGGCGGGATTATCCAGGGGGATGATCTCGATATCGTGACCCAGGGGCGTGCTGAAAGATCTGTCGCTTCTGTCCGGGTTAAGGTAATACTTTCCCCATTTTGAAAAGTAACCGGTGCTCACGATCGATTTTCCGGGATTCGCCCGGGCTGCGGCGCGTTTGTCCAGCCTTACCCGCGTCCCGTCGGAAAAGGTCGTCGTATAGCCGCCTATGCTCCTGAATACCGCTATAACGGGAGTATTATCCGTAAGCGCGTACTTTCCTTCGTATACCAGCCGGTCTTTATTTTCCGTCAAAGGAAGATTCGGCCCCTTGACGCCGTTCTTATACACGTACATTTCAACCGCGTCGAGCCCTTCGAGTTCCTCTCCCACCAGATTGTAGTGGGATGAAATGCCGAAAAACGTGACGGCGTCCCCGGATTTATAATCCCTGGACGTATCACTGGGGATAATGGTAGTCTCGTGGGCGGAGACAAAAAAGGCGAAAACAAGGCCGGTGCCAAGCAGGCAAAATAACCTCTTCATTGCGATCTCCTTGAGGATGAGGGCTTTGCGCCCGTCAATGTAGTGGTGATTTCTTGTTTGCTTCGACAAACAAAGCCATGTAACCGCCGGGTTTAGGTCTTTGCGGCCAGGGACTCTTCATCGTTCTTCTGAACGCGTGCAGGAAAAACCATGGCTTCAACCATGATACGGATAAAATACCGGAAGGAATTTTTTTTGTCAAGAGCCGTTCGCCCGGCTTGGTAAGGAATAAGCGCTCCCTGCCCCGCCTTCGCGCGCCCTTTTCGCCTTCGTGGTAAATTTCTTAAATCCATATGGGGCCGTTCCAAAACTTCAGTTTAAGGTATCAGCGGGAAATTCGCGCGTAGAGGGAGAGGCCGGACAACAGGAGGCTGCGCAGCAGTTCGGGATCGGGGGCGGGTGAGCTGCCCGCGGAATCGGTTCCGGAAGCGGCGCCGGGGATAAATTTCTCGTAAGCCCAGGGAAAGGCGAGGGCTTTCCGTACTCCCAGGGAAACGAGGCGGGGAGCCGGGCGGGAGGGGCTTCGCAAAACGATCCCCCCGTCCAGCAGTAAAAACGCGGCGCCGGTGTTGCCCAACTCCACCGGATCCAATTCCTCCTCAAATTCACTGCCGCCGAACAGCCCTTTCATCTTGAAATGGTAACCCCCCTTTGCCTCTCCCCAAAGGATATGGGCGGCGCCCAGGCTAATATCGAGCCGGAAAATCGAGGGCCGGAAGAGGAGGCGGACCAGGCCGTAGGCGATATGGGCGTCCAGGGAACCTGTTACGGAAAAAAAATTGAACGGAAAGAGCGCGTAGCGCTGGTTGGAGGCGTTAAGGGCGCCTTCGGCGGATCCCCCGCTATAGAACCAGCCTGCCGTTCCCTCAAAACGGCGCCTCTTCTCTTCCGGCTTTGCCGGGCGGGGGCCGAGCCTGAAGGTATAGGAGGCCAGGAAACCGCCCAGCGCGGCGGTAAAAAGCAGATCCCCCTCGTTGGAACGGATCTCCGGCCTCAGGTCAAGGTACCGCAATTCCAGGAGCCAGGTTTCGTTGTACCCGGCGGCAAGCCCGTAGCAGTACACAGAGGGGATAAGCGGTTTCCCGAAGAACCAATAGAGGCTTCCGTCACGGAGATACCCGTGACCTGTCAGAAAAGAAGGGCTAAGCGTGAAGGGGCCCAGGTAAAAGGGCAGGGAAAAGTTGAAAAAATTCGCCCTTCCCCCTTCGTTATACATTTGGATACCGCCAATGTCCAGTTCGAACCTGTTGGAGACGATCAGGGCGCCGGAAACATGGAGGCCGAACCGATCAAAGTCCGCGCCGGTTTTAAAGCGGAACAGGGACAGATCCGTCTTGACCCAGGGCAGGGACGAGTTCAGGCCGCCCGCCGCGGCTTCAAGGTGAAACTGGCGGAACGGGCGGCAGGATAAACCGGAATACCAGTACCAGGCCGCCCCCTGCTCTTCAACCCAGAGAGTGCCGCTCCCTGCCTGGAGGGAAAATTCCTCAAGGGCGCCGCAGCAAAGGGGAAAGATAAAAAACAAGAGGAACCCCAGCGCCGCCGCCGGGACCCCTCTTCCGCCGCGAATACCGCTTGCGTTCACCGTGAAACTACGGGTAGTACTTCCGGTAAATCGGTTCTCCTATCGCCACGGGAAACAGCGGCAGGGTTATTTCATTGCCCATGCTGTCAAGGCTTTTCGGCGCCAGGGCTTTGATCTTGGTCATGCCGATCTTGAATCCAAGCGCGTCGTAAGAGGCGATATCATTCGGATCGCTTATTTTTGTTCCCGAATCCGAGCCGTTGGTAAATCCATAGAACACCGGGTTTGATCCTGCCGTCTCTACTATTCCGTTTAACGTTAGATAACCCGCCTGAAAGAGCTTTCCCATATCAATGCCGAGCATGGCGTTGGTTTCTGTATTATTCCAGGTGGCCCCTGAAGGCATGTCATTGGGCACCCAGAACGTCCCGCCATCCCTTATAGCGGCGTGTAATTTGTCTACGCCGTCCTGGATCTACTTGTAGTTGTTTAGCTCGTCTCTGACCCCCTGGGGAATATAGTCCCTGCCGCCGATAGTATCGTAAGCGCTGCTTATGGCGGAAAGCGCGGCAAGGTAATCCGCCTTTGATTTGCTCAGCATTACCGGATCCTGGGCGTTTAAGAAACCGTTTCTGAAAGGCAGGCCGGTTACCTGCGCGTTTCCGAATGCCGTCGCGAAAGCGTCAGGATCGGCCCAGTCGAATTTCGCGAAACTGAAGTCCGCGTTCCAGTCATACGAGGCAAGCCACTCAAACGTAGCCTTTACGATACGGAGGCCCGCCACCAGAACATCCAGCTCGCTCTTGCCGATTATCAGGCCGCCCCCCTCAAGCAGCTCGTCCAGGCCCAGCGCGGCAATAAGATCCCCGTTCAGCGTTACTTCCGCATTAGGATCCAGCGCGGCCGCCCGCGCGGCCGCCGCCTCAAATTTACTGCCGAACACCGAATCAAGAATCCCGGCAAGCAGGGCGTTTAAACCCTCGGTGTTTTTATCAAGCAGGTTCGCGGCCAGGAGCAGGGGGAAAGTCGCGGTACTTTGAACCGCGCTGCCTCCGGCAAGAATGGTAAGGCTATCCTGATAAACCGAGGTATTTTCAAACCAACCGGGGAGTGCCAGGGCGGGAAAAGGGTCGGAGTATGTTTTATACTTTCTTTCATTTGAGGCCAAGGCAGTGGAATAAGTTCCACTGTTAGGATCATAACGGGAGTAATAGTATCCCATGCCGCTGGGTCCGTTTTCCATCCACCAATACAATTCCCCGTTTTCCATATACGAACCTATGACCTGTTGATCTCTATACTCCGTCATCCAGCCGGTGCTGAACAGGGCCCCCATTCTGGCCGGATAATCCTCAATGCCCAGACGGTCTTTTACCAGGGCCTGGACTTTCGGGTCTATGCTGATGGCGGCAAGCTCCGCCAGGGCGGAATAGGTAATGGCATCGGCATTGGTTGTGTCCGCGTTGTACGCGGCCCGGTAATACTCAATGGCCCTGTCGTAATCCTTATCCTTTAAGGAATCATGACCGCTGTTGAGGGAGCTTTGGACGTTCACGGGATTATTCGGGTTGTCCGGATTGTTCGGGCTATCCGGGTTGCCCGGATCGAAGGGATTGCCTGGGTTGCCGGGGCCGTTCGGGCCGGGCAATCCCCCCGCATCGTCTCCGTCTACCGGGCAGCCGCTTACCGCAATAATCAGCGCGCACAGAACCAAACCAAGCGCCAAACGAAACTGGTTTTTCATGAAACTCTCCTTGGGGTTTCCCGTTTTTGCTTGCCGCACCGGAAACGGAATTTCCGCCCCAGTATCGGGTATCCGCGTGAATGTCAAGTTGGAACAAGCTCGTCTATCATCAGAGGCTTTCCCAAAACTTCAGCTTTTGGGAAAGCTGCCTTAAATTTATGGGAAAAAGCGGGCTTTAGACCGCTTTTTCAAGAGCATTTTCCGAAACCAACCGGGTTTTGGGAAATGCT
>JAIRTD010000107.1 GCA_031255115.1 Spirochaetaceae bacterium
ACAACCCCTCCAGAAAAAACACACAAAAAACGTGCGTAAAATCAGAATAAGCAGTTATCCGGGAATTCCCCGAAGCAGCGTAACCCTTTATCCGTAAAGGATTTGCGGCCTAGAAGACTTGAACTTCCATGCCTCTCGGCACCAGCACCTCAAGCTGGCGTGTCTACCAGTTCCACCAAGGCCGCATTTATGGTCTTATGGTAGCGTTTTTCTCCAATACTGTCAATCGTCTGAGGAGCAGTTGCCCCGCGTCTAAGACTCAAAAAGCTTCGGGAAAAACCGATAATAATCGTATGAAACAGAACCATTCTCTTATACGTTGTCTTTTTGCCGGTTTTATTGCCATAACGCTGTTTTCGGGCTGCGTGGGAACTCCCGCCGGAAACGATGTCTGGAGCCTCCTGGCCCGGGGAGAAACGGACAAGGCAATGGGTCTTTTCCGCGGTACGGGGGACATACACGCGCGGGACAGTGAGGGAAGGACCATACTACACCGGGCGGCCGAAATGCAGGACAGCGCCCTTGCCGCCTTTTTTATCGCCTGCGGGGCGGAACTGGACGCGGTGGATAACGCGGGGAGAACGCCCCTTGACATTGCCGCTTTCAATCTGGACGGTCCTGTGGGCCGGGTCCTGGCGGCATCTGGGGCGGATATACACCGCAGGGGGCCGGGGGGCCTAAGCCCTGCCGAAAAGGCCGTGGAAAACGCCGGAGAGGGAAATACCGGCTTTCTTGAAGCGCTTATAACGGACGATTCGGTCAACAAAGCCGACGGAAGAGGCTATACCATGCTGCACCTGGCTGCGGAACAGGGTAACCGGGCGGCAATACAGGTCCTCCTCAGCCAGGGGGCGGGGGTAAACAGGCGGAACCGGGAAGGAAAAACCGCCCTTGACCTCGCGCTGGTCCATACCGCTTCCAGGGAGCATTTTTTCGCCGCCGAAGGCCTTATACTCGCCGGCGGCTATTCCCAGGCAGAGAGTTTTGAATATCTTGCCCCGGCGGTGCGGAGTTCCAACTTCAATATACGTCTTGCCGACGGGCTTGCCCCGCTTCACTTTGCCAGCCGCAAGGGAATGTCCGGCATGGTCGAATACCTGCTCGCGAAGTCCTGCGATGTCAACGCAAAAAACGCCGCCGGTATGACCGCCCTCCACGAGGCGGCCCAGGGCGGCAATCTTTCAATTATGGAAATACTCGTCGCCAATAAAATTGATGTCAACGCCAGGGACGCCAAGGGCAATACGGTCATGCATATCATCATGCCTGCGGACAAGGAACTTGCGGGCCTCAAACTGCTTTTTGAAAACGGCGCCAAGCCTAATTTCCGCGATGACCACGGAGACACGCCGCTTCACATTGCTTTGACGGTAAACATGAACCAGGAAGTAATACTCGCCCTCCTTGAAGGCGGCGCCGATCTGGGTATACGAAATATTGAAGGAAAAACGCCCCTCTATACAGCTCTTGAAAAAAACAGAAGCTATGCCATACCGCTTTTTATTGAATGGGGCGCCGATATATTCGCCGCCGACAACCAGGGCATAAGCCCCTTCCATCTTGCCCTGGCCCAAAAAAACGAAAACCTTTTGGCCATGATTACCCCGGGCACGGTACTGGCAAACGACAGCAAGGGCAATACCCAGCTTCATATTGCGGTTCAGTACGACGCCGAACCACGCATCATTACCATGATTCTCGATTACCATGCCCAAATCAACGCAAGGAACCAGGACGGGGATACCAGCCTCCACATAGCGATACGGCGTAACGCCGGGGAAAACGGCAGAATACTCCTTGCCAGGGGCGCGGATATTTTTGCGGTAAATGTACAGGGCCAGAGCCCCCTTTACCTGGGTCTTAGTTCAGGAAGGACGGTCCGGGAATGGGTACTCAGCTCCCAGGTTATCGCGGCAAAAGACGGCCTCGGCAACGGCGCCCTCCATTACGCCGCCCAGTGGAAACTTGATCAAGTGATTCCCGAACTGGTCCGGGAAGGCGCCGCCCTTGAGAGTCCCAATGCCACAGGAGAAACGCCCCTCTTTGTGGCGGTCAAGCAGGACTCTCCTTCTACCGTAATGGCCCTGCTCTCCTCCGGCGCGCAGATAAACGGCCGGGACGCCCTGGGCAACAGCGCCCTGCACGCCGCGGTACGGTGGAACGCCCAGAAAGGCGCCGAAACGCTCATCTATGCCGGAGCGGATATTAACGCCCATAACCATACCGGAAAAACGCCGCTGCATGATTCAGTACGCCTCGGCATGCGGAACATCGAAGAAACCCTGGTGATGCACGGATCAAGGCTTGAGGAACGGGACAATGAAGGAAACACTCCCTTTATGGAGGCGGTAATCGCCGGTCTTCCCGCCTCGGTAGAACGTCTCGCCGGTCTCGGCGCCGACCCGACGGCAAGGAATTCCAGGGGTGATACGCCGCTTCATATTGCCGTAGGCATTAACCGGAGCGATGTCGCCACCATGCTCCTCAACTGGGGCGCGCCAATCCACGCGAAAAATGCGGCGGGCGCCACCCCTTTTGAAACCGCCCTTGCCACTTCGCCCCAGATGACGGCAACCCTTCTTACCAAAGACAGAATATCCGCGGCTGACGATTCAGGGTATTCGCCCCTCCATATCGCCGTTCAGAACGAAGCCCATCCAGAAATGATCAGGGCCATCATAGCCCAGGGCGCGAGGGTCTCAACCATTGACGGCCAGGGAAAAACGCCGCTGCGGGCGGCCATAGACAGGGAATACTGGGAAGCCGCGCGCATACTTGCCGACGCCGGATCCAATATCTTTTCCACCGCGGCCGACGGCGAAAGTCCCGCCACCGCGGCGCTTAAAAAAGGAAGCGAAGCGGTCAGGGTGATCTTTTCGGGCAGGGCAGTCGGCGAACGGGACAGCGCGGGGAATACCATACTCCACTACGCCGCCAGAACCGGACGGGCCGATCTTATCGCGCTGCTCATAGAACTTGGCGCAAGCAAAAACCTTAAAAACATGGCCGACGAAAGTCCGGTCGACATAGCCCGGCGCTGGAACAACGCCGAAGCCGCCGCCCTGCTCAGCGGTTAGGGACCTTATGATTAAAATTGCGACTATTGCCGGTTCCGACGCTTCAGGCGGCGCCGGCCTTGAGGCCGACTTAAAGACTTTTGAGGAATACGGACTTTACGGCATGGCGGCCGTAACGCTTATCGCCGCCATGTCGCCTGAAAAAAACTGGGCCCATTCCGTATTCCCTGTGGAAGAAAACGCCCTTAAAGCGCAGATGGAGACTATT
>JAIRTD010000123.1 GCA_031255115.1 Spirochaetaceae bacterium
CTCCAGGCCGGCGAGGCCGATGATCTCGGCGAGCTGGGAAGACAACTGGTGATACTTCCCACCGGCGCGGGAAAATCCCTGTGCTTCCAGCTTCCGGCCCTGCTCCTCGAAGGCCCTACACTGGTTATCTATCCCATACTTTCACTCTTGGCCGACCAGGAACGGCGTCTTGCGGAGCGGGGCTTTGCCCCCGTTCAGATCAGGGGCGGCCAAAGCGCCGAAGAACGCAACAACATCTTTAGCCGCGTACGAAGCGGCGAAAGCCGTTTTATCATCGCCAATCCTGAAGTGCTTATTGTTCCCCGCATGCTTGCCGAACTGGAAAGCCTGGGTATAGTTCATCTGGTTATTGATGAAGCCCACTGCGTAAGCGAATGGGGAGAAAGTTTCCGGCCGGCCTATCTCGAAATACATAAAATCATCGAGGCGGCCCGCTGTCCGCTGGTTACCGCCTTTACCGCCACCGCGTCGGCGCCGGTTCTTGACGGCATAGAACGGCATATCTTTGCGGGGAACGGAGTACGCCGCGTTATTGGCAATCCGGGACGTATCAACATAGGCTATGGGGCCAGGGGCTGTATACTAAAAAATATCGCCGTGCGGGATATGCTTGTCTCGCACGAAAGACCGGCCATTGTATTCTGTTCATCCAGAAAGGGAACCGAGACCCTCTCCCGCTATCTCCGCTTTGAGCTTGAAGCAATGGGAGAAGAAGATTCAGGCGAAATACGTTTTTACCACGCGGGTCTTGAGCGGGAAGAGAAAAAAAATATTGAAGCCTGGTTTCTTCATAATCCCAGAGGCGTATTATGCGCAACATGCGCGTTCGGCCTCGGCGTTGACAAGGCCGACATACGGACAGTGATACACCGGGACTGCCCGCCTACCGTGGAGGCCTATCTTCAGGAATCAGGCCGGGCGGGAAGGGACGGCAAGAACGCCGCCGCCCTGCTCCTTTTCGGGCCTGATGATGAAAGGCGGCTTTCCCTTATGGACGAGGGCGTCCAAAAAGAACGCTTCGTGAGGCTCCTTGACTATGCCCGGGACAGGGAACACTGCAGACGGAAAGCCCTGCTCTCCCTGCTTGATTACCCAGGAGAAGCCGAAACGCCTGAAGATTTTTGCTGCGACGTATGCGGAAGAAAAAAGCCCGAAGACCGTACAGGACAGAATTCTTTAAAAGGCAAAAATAAACTTTCTTTTGATGCCCTGTACCGCGAAGAAAAAAGCATCCTTGATTTTTTTTCGAGAAACAAGCGGCGTTATACCCTTTCCGAGGCCGCCAGGGAACTGGAACAGGCCGGAACCATACGCTGGACCGAGACTGAAGCAAAGATTGTTATACGCTATCTACTTGCGGCGGGAAAATTAAAAGAAGGAAAAAGTCCTTTGTGGAAGGGAAAACTTTCGCCGGAACACAGACATACGAGGCTTGGCCCAAAAACCACTCCCCGCTGAAAAAGCCCGCCCTCCTCGCGGCAGGTTTGCGGGTTGTTGATTCGTGGCGAGGGTTTAATACCCCGCGGTTGTTGATTCACGGGCGCTTTGCGGATTAGTCGCCTTCGAGGCTGAGGTCTTCTTCGTCTTCGTCAACCTGAACCGGCGCGGCGGAGACTGTTTCGGCGTTTTTCCGGTTTTTTTTGGGCGCCGAAAAGCCATATCTTTTGGGCCTGTGGTAAAGCCGGGCCACATAGAAAACCAGACTCAAATAGATGATGAGGACCAGCGTTACTCCGACGACCTGCCAGGAAAAGACAACCTGCTTTATGAGCCTGAAAAAATCAGATGAAAACAAGATTATGCTCCCTTTTCATTATCGGCGGAAGACGGGGAGCGCTTTAAGAGTTGTTCAAAATCAGCAAGTTTGGAAACCACCGCGCAGGGCAGCAGGGAAATC
Organism: Spirochaetaceae bacterium; assembly: GCA_031255115.1. GTDB lineage: Bacteria > Spirochaetota > Spirochaetia > Treponematales > Breznakiellaceae > JAIRTD01. The sequence goes on from JAIRTD010000123.1 coordinate 1,898, forward strand.
AGCGGGTCGTCTTCCCTGAGCCTGAGGGAACGCCGGTCACCTGCAAAGAGCACGGTCCTAAACCCGGCCCGTGCCGCGCCCTGTATGTCATTGCGCATATCATTCCCCAGGTATACGGTTTCGCCGCCTCCAATACCCTGCTTTTTAAGGGCGGCCCGGGCTTTCTCAAACAAAAGCGGCGACGGCTTGGCCTCTCCTTCCATATACGAATAGACCAGCAGTTCGGGAGAAAAGCCGAGGGCTTCGGGACTCCCGCCAAGAAGGGCCTCAAAAAGCAGGGGTGTGTAAAACTGCGCGTTTGAAATAATGCCCATAACAAAGCCCGCCTCTTTAAGGGAAGCAAGGAGCTGCTTTGCTCCTGCCATGGGATATACGGGATTTACCGCGAGCTCGTAACGGAGGGCAAACTCTTCGGCGGGGATTTTCCGCCCCGGAAAGCGCTCCCATATCTCTCCGGCCAGTACTTCAGGATACGCGGCCTTCGAGGCGGCATGGCTTTCCCGGACCGCTTTGTGGAAATAGGAGACAAGTTCTTCCCCGGATGCCGAGTCCGTGTATTCCCTGGCCAGGGCGTCAAGGCCGGAGCCGGTCCTGTCAGGCGCGCTTGCTGTAGAGAGGCCGCGGGAAGCGGCGTCAGCGCCGGGATTCACCGCGGAACTTTGGATTTTTTCGACCCCGGCGTTGATATCCCCGGCGGCCGAAGAAAAAAGCGTTCCATATACGTCAAAGAGAACCGCCTTTATACCCGGCATGGGGACAGAGCTTCCCCCGGCGTGGCCGGCGGCCGTCCCTGCCGGGTCGGGCCCAACCGGGCTTACTCCAGCGGCCGTCCCTGCCGGAGTGAGCACAACCGGGCTTACACCGGTAAAGAGTCTTTCGGCAAAACGGGGAGGCAGCGTTGGGGGGGGAAGCTGTTCAAGGGGCAGGGCCTGTTCCCGTATCAGGGCTATGTACCGTCGCCGCTCATCGCTAGTCATGGCCTATTCCAATCAGGGAGAGTTTGAGGGGATTAAGGTACAGTTCGAGCAGCATGTTTCTCGAAAGTTTATGCTCCACATTATTTTGCAGCACTTGCTGGTAGATTTCCCGCAGTATACTGACTATTCTTTCCCTTCCGTATGACGCGAGAATTCTGTCTCTGTTATTCTGTATCATTTCTTTGTCCTCTTTCCAGACGGAAAGCTGTCTGAGAAAGGGATTGTTGTCGGCGAGGTCCCGCCGCGCCGAACGGTTTACCGCGACGGTCTGGATAATGCCGGTCTGGAGTTCCTCGTCAAGGCGGCCAAAATCAAAGCTGTCCTTTGAGGCAATATCGTCGGCGAGCATCTCGACAAGGTAGGACGGCGCTTCCAGGGCAAAGGCCCGGTAAGTAGCTTCAAAAGCCTTCTCCATCTTTTTTCTCAGCACCGGTTCGGGAAGGTAAACCATGGGAATGGCAAGGGTATTGTACAGGGAACTAAAGGAAACCCCCGATGACTCAAAATCCCTGCACACATAATCAATGCGCCTTCCCATGACAGAACGGAACGCGGTCCAGGGTTCAAGAAACGAAAAGCCAAAGCCTTCTTTGACTGAAGTGGTAATGACAGAAAGGGAACGGCCCATCAGGGCCGAAAACCTGTTGTTGACTCCGGCGTCGAATTCCACCGGCAGATTCAGGCTTTTGGCAAGGGTTTTCCAGTGGATGTATGTTCCTTCATCTTTGCTGCTTGTCGGAGGCAAGGTAACGGCAATGGTTCTGCCCCCGGGAATAAAACAGGAAAGCAGCAGGGCCTCGCCTATATTCTTACGCCTAATGGCCCGCACCGGGTAGAGGTAGAGATCCCGTTCCCGGGTTGAATCAGGCGCAAGGGGAACAACTTCGTTGGGTATGAGGTGGAGGCCTTCCGCGGCAAGCCCGGCCCGGCGGAGAAAAGAATAATCCCTGCTGTTGATCACCCCATAGTGGCAATTTTCAGGATAATCCCCCCGCGATATATACACATCGGGTCTGAAATCCTCGGCAAGATCATGATTTTGAAGAAGCAGTTTTATGCCCCGCCGGTTAAGAAGATGCAGCGCCGGCAGGAGCAGGGAATTTTTCTGTATCAGGGGATTGTGTACATGGACCAGATCCGCGGGAGAACCCCAGTGAGCTTCCATGGCGTTGAGTATTCTCCCGGCAAGCCGCGAAGCGTCTTCATCTAAAGAAGCAGGGAGGGCGCGTACACTGTCATAGCGGAGTTCTTCAAGTTCAACATGGGGAAAGGAAAATCCCTCTCCCCCTTCCCCGCTTATGACCAGGACCTCGTCCCCCGCCTCTCTAAGGGCATCGGCCTGGTGGCTCAACACGCTTGTTACCCCGCCGCGGTGCAGATGATAGTGAACCAGCGCTATACGCACAATGCCCTCCCATTGATAGTGCACTTGTTTGACAGCCCGCTTATCGTGGACCAGTGCCCGTCCAGGTCCTTATTGTACCCAAGAGGACTTTGCCGGACAAGTGAGCACCCTGCCTCAAGAAAAATGTTGCCAAAAAACCTGTCCCACCTTAAATCTTACCCTGGCGTCAGAAATCAAGGGAAACCCGGCTGGGCGATTTTGGCCGCAGGCCGTCGGGTTTACCGGAGGGGTTTACATCAGATTGTAGCGGTGCAGTTTACCGTAGAGTCTTGAACGGTCAATATTAAGAAGCTTTGCCGCCCGGGTTTTA
>JAIRTD010000075.1 GCA_031255115.1 Spirochaetaceae bacterium
CTGCGGAACTGCTCGAAGCGGCGCTCAAGGCGGCGATTGACGAGGTAAAAAAGTGAGCTTGTTTTAAAAACGTTTCAGCTCAACAAAGCAAATAAAACCCAGAGACAGGATTTTTCTCATTATTATTACCAGGGACTAATCGTTCAAATTGGAAACATGAAGCATTTGCAGACCTGCATACCGAACCATGATAAAAACAAGCTTTTCCTTGGGCAGCCTTTAAAAGAAATCACGTCGCTTAAAGAAATTTATAACTTTACCTATCCTGAAATTATGAGTCACGCGAAAACAGTCGATGTCATTTGGTTTAATGAGCGACGTTTACCCAGCGCCTTTTTTGAGATTGAACACTCGACAAATATTGAACATTCTTTGGTAAAATTTTATGAACTACAGGATTTTTCGGCAACATTGCACATTGTTGCTGAAGGGTACCGTCAGAAGCAGTTCGCGAAATTGATGGAAAAGTCCATTTTTCGACCTCTGAAAAAACAGGTTAAGTTTGTTACCTACGACAAGATTGTAAACCAATATACCCAGATGTGCAGGTTACCATCTGTCGATACAATCTAGGCTGAACCCGATGGTAATGCATCTGCAATACACCACCCTCTGCCTTTATGCCCCGCTCTGGTATGTTTCTGACCCGGCGCTCAAACCCTTTCAATATAGTGAAGGGGAAGAAACGGTCATGGCGTTTGAACTTGCGCGCGGGGCCGGGCAAAGCATAGATCCTGATCCGGCGGATTACCTTGGCCCTTTGCTTTGGATGGGCAGGGCAATTCCTGTCAGGGCCGGGACAGGTTCTGATCAAACGGGGGCGGGCGTTGCGGCGGATACTGTATCCGCGCCGGACAGGGCGGGTGCTTTTTGTATACCCGGCGGCAGGTATTTTTTCTCACAAATACGGGAACCGCTCGAAAGAGATGGGTGGACAAGGCTTGCCATAGAAGTACAAAAAGAAGGGCTCTGGCAGAGGAAGCGTCTGGGCAGCCGTCTTTACCTCCGGGTTGTTTACGAAGACGGGGCGGCCGCGGCGCAGATTTTAAGGGAGCTGGGGTCCTAAAGCCGTACCGCTTCGACCATATAGCGTATATCGGTGCCGTTCTCGCCTTGTTTGTGCATTTCAATCACAAAGATAAGTGAACCGTCGCGGGGGGCTATCATGGCCTTTATGATACGGTACGAAGAAACCAGGGGCCGTTTTAACTGGGGGGTTCCTACGACATAGGTTTTGGTTCCCCGGCTGTCGCTTCTTTCAAGATTGATATAGAACGACGACTTGAGCGCGTCTCCCGAACCTTCTACGGTGGAAACCAGGGAGGCCTTGTAATTTGCCTGGGCTTCAAAATCCCTGAATTCTATGGGCTGGCCGTTCCCGCCGTCTTCGCCGGTGAGGGAAACATACAAAGGCTGGCTCTGGAAAAGAAAATCAACGCCATGACGTTCGGCAAGGGCGGCATTACGGGCAATAAGCCGGTACAGGGCTCCCGAACCGTCCTGACCGGCGGCAACCGGGGAGTTATGGACATAGGAGACCCTTCCTCCAGGAACAAAATTATTGTTCGGCACATTAACAACATACAAATCAGCCCAGGGCCGCAGTGTCCTTGATTGAATACCATACTGGGCAAAAATATACACCGTTCCGTCAGGGGAAAACCCAAGGTCTACAAACGAGGCCGCATCGCCTGCCCAAAGCCCGGAAAGAAAAATCAGGGATATGAGTAAAAGGATGAGTATTTTCTTGTACATACCGTTCTCCTTTTAAGAACAACATTCCCCGCCCACGCCGGGTTGTTGGTTCTGTAAATACGGAGCGCCTTCAAAATAACGTATTTTGAAGATACCCCGTTTTATTTTCGGCTTTCCCGGTGGAGGACTTGAGCGGAGACAGGATTTTCAATTATGCTTGTTTCATGACTTTGTTGCAGCGGAACCGCCTCTTTAAGATTGAAATCTGTGTTGCCGCCTTGGCGCTTTTTGGGATACTGGTTATCACCCTGGCGGCCCTGCATTTGGCTCCCGCCGCAACGGCAGGCGCTGTACGCCGGACGTCTGGAGTGCTCCAGCCCCTGCTGACCCGCCTTGCGGACCCCTGGCCCTATGCGCCGCTGGTGTCCATGATTCTGGCTGCGGTCTACGCCCTGGTTTCGCTGATACTCATCCTGAATTTTTTTGAAAAGACCAGTTCTCCTGAGATAATCTTTTTTGGCATGTTCATCTTTTCCTTCAGTTTTGAAATAGCTCGCAGCATGCTGCTCCTCAAGGAATTGATGCTTTTGTCCCAGGCATACCTGATACTCGCCTCACGGGTACTGTATTTTGGCCGGTATTTCGGCGTTTTCTGCCTTTTTGCGGCGAGCGTGTACGCGGTGGGTTTTGACACCCAAAAACACGGAAACGCCCTTTTGATAGCCCTCGTCGTTACCCTGCTTATTGTCATCGGCCTGCCCATAGACAGCCAGGCCTGGAATTCCAGTCTGACCATGCTTTCCGGCTATGATGCCATGTTTCGCCTGGCCCAGGCCGGCATAGCGATTATCACCCTGTTAAGTTTCTTTGTGTCCGCCTATACCCAGCGTTCAAAAGAATATTTGATCATAGCCTGCGGCATGATTCTGGTTTTTTTGGGAAGAAACGTACTCTTTGCCGCCGATACCATCGCGGCCCTCCCCCTGGGCATAGTGTTTTTGGGCCTGGGAACCTGGTTTGCCTGTGTTCAGCTTCATTATGTGTACCTCTGGCTTTAGGGCCGCTCCCGGCTGCGCTCAGGCGCCCAAAGTAAGGGTTACGGCAAGCCCCGTTACCAGGGGAATGGCGAGATTGTCGTAGTCTCTAAGGGGAAGCGCCTCCACCAGCGTTGCCGCCGCGGCCCCGGCCAAAGCAGGCCGTATATTTCCGGTTACAAGATACACCGAAATCAGAACAGCGGCAAAACACACGCAGGAACCTTCCACGCTTTTTCCAAAAAGAAAGGACGGTCTGAGGCGTCCCAAAAGCCTTCCCGCCAGACTCGAAAGCCCGTCTCCAAAGGCCAGTGCGTAGATCGCCGCCGCCGCTGCCTGAGGAGAAAAAAGAAGCAGCGACAAAAGAGCGCCCAGACCCAAAGTTACCGGCCCCAGCACAAAACGCCCCCGGTCCCGGTTCCTCATGGCTATGGCAGTAAGCCGCGAAATCACGGGAATTTTTATCCCATTAAAACGGAACAGCTCAAAAACAACATACGCCAGCGTTCCCCCGGCAAGCAGGACAAGCGCCAGAGCGCGGTCAAAAGCCGCCAGCGGAACACTCAAAGCAATAAGAAGATGAATCAACTTGCGGACCACTTCGGTCCTGACTTCTTGTATCATTCGGGCCTCTTTGCCATTATCCCAGTATTATATAGTTAGCAAAGTCTTAATACAATGCAAAGAAAAGGCTTGTCGCTCCACCTGTGCGCAGGCAACTTTACTTTTCCCCCAAAGAAAGCTATAGTATACCCCACAGTCCGGTACACAAGGGCGATTAACTCAGCGGGAGAGTGCTACCTTCACACGGTAGAAGTCACTGGTTCAAATCCAGTATCGCCCAGTAATCATGCAAACAGCCCAAGAAACCTTAACACCCTCTAAAAAGTAACAAAATGACACCAAAAGCTGGATTTGAACCGGAGCGCTGGGCCGGGCTGGAAGGCCCCTGGGCGGGATTTCTTGCCCCGGAGAACAAAATCCTTCTGTTATCGGGGTTCCCACA
>JAIRTD010000151.1 GCA_031255115.1 Spirochaetaceae bacterium
AATAGCCTCGCCTGTGTGATGTAAATACCCAGGTAAGTTTTAAAAGAAAACAGATTTTATCGGATAATTAGTCCTTCTTTAGCTTGTCCGAAGAAATCAAGTAAGGAAAGAAAAATTTGTTAGCGGGCACTCAGCAAACTTCTGCTACTACGAACCTTTGGTTCGATTCGACTTTGTGGTGAATTCTTCTTTATCAGGGAAGCGCGGATTGTCGTCCGCTCTTCGTGGGATCATTGGTTAGGGGGTAGGCGCAGACTTTAGGCTGCGCCGTAGGGGGGCGCGTCGATGATGTTTCTACGGCGAATGGGGGCATGGAAATGCGCCCCCTTCTTTACCTCGTCGTGGGGCCGGTCAAATATAGTGCCGTACTTCCTGGTCTTCCTGGAAGCCGTCTATTTTGGATATGGCGTAGGTTCCCAGAGAGGCAAACATGATGTCCAGAAAGGTTCCCAGGGCGATGAGGTAGAAGGCCATGGGTTTGAGGATGGGGTAGCCTGCCTCAAAGCCTTTGCCGCTAAATCCGGCGCTGAGTACCGCTATGGCTGTATAGGCGCCGTCGCCGGGGTGGCGGAACAGTAGAAACGATATGCCTATGGTTCTGAGGGCGACGATCAAAATATCTCTGTGTTCCACGCCCAGGCTGGAATAGGATTGGATGATGACAATAAAGGCCATGGCGGCTACGGTGGCGCTTCCTGCCCGGCCAAAGCTGGTAAAGAGGCTTATGATGACTGTATTGGCCCGCCTTCTGACTCCAAGATTTTCCCGGGCCTGCCTGAACAAAAGGGGCAGGGTAAAATTTATGTCGCCCGAAACCAGGGCGGTGATAGCCGCTCCCAGAGAGCCGTAGAGTATTTTCCAGGGATTGGTTTTTGGCCGCAAAAGGTAGAGCAGGGCCGGGAGTATGCCGAAGCCCAGAATCAGGCTGAAAACGCCGATGAGCAGGAGTATGTCCCTGAATATGTCGGCCCTGAGCGCTTCCCTAAAGCGGAACGACCAGTAGGCTCCAAGGATGATGATGATAAGCCCAAGGATTTCCGAAAAGAATGAAGCTATATGGTAGAAAATGCGGGAAAGCGAATCTACCAGGGAGATCATCGTCTTTGTATAGTTCCGGTCATAGGAGAGGCCCATGCCCATAAAAAAGGCAAGCACGGCTACGGGAAGCAGGTAGAGCCCGGACTGCCCGAAAACGGCAAGCATATTTGACGGAAAAATCTCTTTTATGGCGTCACTCAAATGAAGGGATATGAGTTCCTGCTGTTCGGCCATGGTAATGTGGATTCTCGCCCGGGAAAACACAAACGTAACAAAGATTCCCAGGAAAACCATAAGAACCGTTCCCGCAAGGATAAAAACGAGGGTTTTTAAAATCAGGCTCCACAGGCGTTTGTCCTGTCTCAGCTCATAAATGGCTATGGTCAGGGCAAAAAAGAGCAGGGGAACCACCGTGTAACGGCCGATTTGTATGGCCAGTTCCTGGAGCCAGAACAGGCCGGACTGTATCAGATCGCTCTCTCCGGGCAGGAGAAAACCCAAAAAAACGCCAAGCAGGGACCCTATCAGTAGTTTAAGCCAAATCTTCATATTATTTTCAGCATACTTTAAGCTAAAATTCTAGTCAATGAGGGAAAAACCAGGAAAAAGCTGTGTTTTTCCTTGACCTTGGCCCTATTCCTTTGTATTTTTTAATAAGAAGGGAAGTTGTAACGTGGTATAAGCCCGGCGGCTTTCCTGGATTAGGTAGGAAGTTTCATGTCGCAACATACGTCTCATGAGCATCATTCTCAGGAAAAAGTCCCGCCCGCCGCTTCAGGGGAACAGGATCTTCCGGTAAACGGGGATACGGGCGCCGCGCCGGGCACGGCCGAAACAGCGGCTGCAACTACGGCCGCTGCAGCGGACAATTCCGGCGCTCCGGAAACTTCGGAGGGAGTTCCGGGTCCTGAGGAGCAGATAGCGTCTCTCAACGCCGCCCTTGCGGAGCTTAACGACCAGTATCTCAGAAAAGCCGCTGATTTTGAAAATTTCCGCAAGCGCATGAACCGGGAAAAGCAGGAGGCCATAGATTTTGCCAACCAGAATCTTCTGCTTGACCTTATCCCGGTAATTGATGATTTTGAACGGGCCATGAAGTCGGCGGAAAGCTCCCGGGATTTTGACGGCTTTTACGAGGGCATAGGTATGATAGAGAAGCAGCTGGTTTCCCTGCTTGAGGGCAAGTGGGGCCTTACCCGCTTTGATTCAGCCGGCGCTCCCTTTGACCCCAGTCGTCACGAAGCCCTTATGATGGAAAAAAACGCCGACATAAAGGAACCTACGGTGGCGGAGGATTTTCTCAAGGGCTTCCTGCTAAAGGACCGTGTCGTGCGGAGCGCCAAGGTAAAGGTACTCATGCCGGAGGACAGGGCCCCTGATAAATCCGCCGGAGAAACAGATGAACATATTTAATATTAAAAGCATATATAATGCAGAAAGGAGTCCGTTATGGGAAAGATTATCGGAATAGACTTGGGTACAACCAATTCATGCGTAGCCGTTCTTGAAGGCGGCGAACCGGTAGTAATTCAGAATTCCGAAGGAGGGAGGACAACTCCGTCTATTGTTGGATTCACCAGTAAAGGTGAACGGGTCATAGGCCAGCCCGCAAAGAACCAGATGATCACCAATCCGGAGAATACCGTTTATTCCATCAAGCGTTTTATGGGCCGCCGTTATTCGGAAGTGAGCAACGAGATGAGGCGCGTCCCCTACCATGTAAAGGAACAGGGCGATGATGTACGGGTCGATATAGACGGCAAGGGCTATTCGCCCCAGGAAATTTCCGCCTTCGTACTTCAAAAGATGAAGCAGACAGCCGAGGACTACCTGGGCGAGACGGTAAGCGAAGCGGTCATCACCGTGCCGGCGTATTTTAACGACGCCCAAAGACAGGCAACCAAGGACGCGGGCAAGATAGCCGGCCTTGATGTCAAGCGCATTATCAATGAGCCGACGGCCGCTTCTCTGGCCTTTGGCTTCAACAAGGACCAGAAAAAAGAAAAAACCATTGCCGTATACGATCTTGGCGGCGGTACTTTTGATGTTTCGATTCTTGAACTTGGCGAAGGGGTATTCGAGGTAAAGTCAACCAACGGCGATACCCATTTGGGCGGTGATGATTTTGACCTCAAGATTCTGGAATGGCTCATTGTTGAATTCAAAAAGGACACCGGCATAGACCTTGGTCAGGACCGCATGGCCCTCCAGCGTCTGCGCGAGGCTTCCGAAAAGGCAAAGATTGAACTTTCGGCCATGCAGACTACCGAAATCAACCTGCCCTTTATCACCGCCGACCAGTCGGGGCCCAAGCACCTGCAAAAATCCCTTTCCCGGGCAAAGTTTGAACAAATGGTCAGCGATTTGCTTGAACGGTCCAAGGAGCCCTGCAAGAAGGCGCTCTCCGACGCGGGCTTAAGCGCCGATCAAATTGACGAAGTCATACTCGTCGGCGGTTCGACAAGGATTCCGGCGGTACAGCAGATAGTCAAGGACCTTTTCAGGAAGGAACCTAACCGGGGAGTCAATCCCGACGAAGCGGTGGCCATAGGAGCCGCCATACAGGGCGGAATACTTGGCGGTGATGTCAAGGACGTACTTCTTCTTGACGTAACGCCCCTTTCCCTGGGTATCGAAACCCTGGGCGGAGTCATGACCAGGCTCATTCCCCGGAACACCACGATTCCCACGCGGAAGAGCCAGATTTTCTCTACCGCCGCCGACGGTCAGACCGCGGTTTCCATACAGGTGCTTCAGGGCGAGCGTGAAATGGCAAACCAGAACCGCACTCTGGGCCGTTTTGACCTTGTGGGTATTCCTCCCGCGCCCCGCGGCGTGCCCCAGATAGAAGTTACCTTTGATATTGATGCCAACGGCATTGTTCATGTGTCGGCCAAGGATCTGGGTACCGGCAAGGAACAGAAGATACGCATAGAAAGTTCTTCGGGTTTGAACGACCAGGACATAGAGCGCATGGTCAAAGAAGCCGAACTGCACGCCGAGGAAGACAAGAAAGAAAAAGAAAAGGCCGAGGTTCGTAACGAAGCCGACGCCATGGTCTACAGCACCGAAAAGAACATCAAGGACCTTGGCGACAAGGTCAACCCGGCGGAAAAGGCAAAGGCCGAAGAGGCTATCGCCCAACTCAAGCAGGCGCTGGAGTCAGGCGATATCGAGGCGATCAAAAGCAAAACCGAAGCGCTCAAGCAGGTTTCGTACAAGATTGCCGAAGAGATATATGCCCAGCAGCAGGCCCAGACAGGCGGCGCCCAGCAGCAGGATCAGGGGGCTTCGCAGGACAGCGGCCCCCAGACCAAGAGCGCCGAAGATGTTGATTACGAAGTCGTCGACGACGACAAGAAATAATTAGGAATGGTATTGTGGCGAAACGTGACTACTACGATGTCTTGAGTGTGCCTAAAAACGCCTCTAAGGATGACATAAAAAAAGCATACCGGCGTCTCGCGATTCAATACCATCCTGACAAAAATCCGGGCAACAAGGAAGCCGAAGAGAAATTCAAGGAGGCCACCGAAGCCTACGAGATTCTTTCCGACGACAGCAAGCGTTCCGCCTATGACCAGTTCGGCTTTGCCGGAGTGGAAGGCATGGGGCCGGGTAACGCCCAGGATTTCGCTTCGACCTTCCACGGTTTTGAGGATATATTTGGCGGGGATTTATCCGGCATATTCGACACCTTTTTCGGCGGGTCTTCCCGCAGGACTTCGGGCCGGGGCGGCGTGCGCCAGGGCGATAATCTCCGCTACGATATTGAGATTCCCTTTAAGGACGCGGTGTTCGGGTCCAGGGTAGAAATCCAGTACAGCCGCAATGAGTCCTGTTCATCCTGTAATGGCTCAGGCGCCGCCAATGGCGCGGGCGGGCGCAAGGTATGCCCCGCTTGCCAGGGAACAGGGCAGATACGGCGCAGCCAGGGTTTCTTTTCCATATCAACGCCCTGTTCCAGCTGCGGCGGCGAAGGTTATGTGATCGAACATCCCTGCTCCGAATGCGGCGGTTCAGGAACAAGAAAGAAGCGCCAGAAGATCATGGTTACCATCCCCGCCGGTGTAGAAAACGGCAAGCGGGTGGTGATTCCCAAGCAGGGAGACGTGGGTCCCAACGGCGGGCCTCCCGGCGACCTGTACGTGTTTATCCGGGTAAAACCCCACGAGTATTTTGAACGGGACGGCCTCGACCTGTACTGCGCTGTTCCGGTTTCCATAACCCAGGCCGTCCTGGGCGCTGAGATTCAAATTCAAACGCTTGAGGGAAAAACCATTAAAATAAAAATTCCCGCAGGCATACAAAACGGCAAGATGCTCCGTATTCGCGACGAGGGGGTTCCTTCTTCGGGCAGGCGGGGAAATCTCCACATCAAACTTATGGTACAGATACCGGCCCGGCTTTCAAAACGGGGCAGGGAACTCATGGAAGAGCTTGCCCGTATAGAAGGCGATAATGCCAGCCCCAAACTTATTTCGCTTTCGGAACTGTCAAGACAGGGCTAAGACGGCGTTTTGGGAAAACGTCCGGTTTCCGCTGTTTCCAAAGATGAACCTTGCTTTTTGAATTCACTGCCTGACGGCGCTTATGTTATACCAAACTAACATAGTTTTCTTTCAAAATATATAGATAATTTTAGTATAATTTTTCGGGGGCGTGGATTTAATACTCCGGCGCTTGATTCTGGCTGTTGATTCACCGGTTCTTTACTTGACTCATAATTTATAAAAGCATAGGATAGAATATTAAGAAAGAGCAAAATCAGTTTTCCAATCAGTGAGGTTAAGCGATGCCGACTAAGACATTCAAACGGGGCCTGCACGTTCCGGAGCGAAAAGAGGCGACAGAGGAAAAATCCGCCGAGGCGGTTCCAGCGCCTGCGCAGGTAGTTATTCCGGTCAATCAGCATTTTGGAGCGCCGAACCAGAGTATTGTTGCCGTAGGCGACACGGTGCGGCGGGGTCAAAAAATCGCCGATGCTTCGGGGCTCATGACGGTGCCGGTTCACGCGTCGATTTCCGGCGTGGTTAAAAAGATAGAACCAAGGACCCAGTCCAACAATATTGAAGGGACCTGCATTGTTATTGAGGCGGCTCCTGAGGGAGCGGCTTCCGAAGGCGCTCAGGCGGGCGATGATTTTATGCCGCCCCTGGATGTATACGCCTGTTCAAAGGAAGAAGCCCTGACCCGTATCAGGGACGCGGGCATCGTGGGTATGGGCGGCGCCGGTTTTCCGGTTCATGTAAAGCTCAATCCCCCTCCCAATAAACCCATTGATTTTGTTATTGCCAACGCCGCCGAATGTGAACCGTATCTTACCACTGATGAATGGCTTATGAGCGAAAAGGCGGAACTCTTTATCCAGGGTATGGCCGCGGTGATGCATATCGCCGGGGTGTCCAGGGGTATAATAGGCCTTGAGGATAACAAGGCCCGTCTCAAGCCTGTGCTGGAAAAAGCGGTAAACGCCGTGGCTCCCAAGGGCGAAATCATTGTCGAGCTTCTTCAAACCAAGTACCCCCAGGGCGGAGAAAAATTTCTTATCACCGCGCTTACCGGCCGGCAGGTTCCTTCGGGAGGGCTTCCCATGGACGTGGGTTGTATCGTTCAAAATGTAGGAACCCTTGCCGCCGTTGCCGAGGCTTTCCAGTTGGGCAAGCCTCTTATAGAGCGAAGCCTTACGGTAACCGGCGGCGCGTGCAAGACTCCCAAAAATATCATCGCCCCGATAGGAACCTTGATAGGCGAGCTTCCCCAGACCTTTATGGATATTGATTACGAGCGGCTTAAAAAAATTATTTTCGGCGGACCCATGATGGGCGTCGCCGTTCCTACGACGCTTATTCCGGTTCAGAAGAACACCTCAGGCGTGGTGCTTATGGACGCTTCGGAACTCCGGGCCTTTGACGAAACGTACTGCATACGCTGCGGCCGCTGCATACGGAACTGTCCCTGCAGGCTTACCCCGGTGCTGATAAACGAAGCGCTTGAGGCCGGGGATTTTGACGAGGCTCTCAGGACCGGGCTGATTGACTGTATTGAATGTGGCTGCTGTTCCTATGTGTGTCCTGCCCGCATCAAGCTGGTTCAGCGTTTCCGTGTCGGAAAGCAGCGTTTCAGGACTATTCAGGCCGCTCAGGCAAAGCCGGCAAAATAAGGAAGGAGTGTTTTTATGGCACAACAGGAAGGGCGCGTATACCTCGCGTCGAGTCCCCATTACAGTTCGCCGCTTACCACCAGGCGGCTTATGCTTTTTGTACTCATTTCGCTGGCGCCGGTTACGGTATTCGGTATAGTGCTGTTCGGGCTTCCGGCCCTGCTTACCGTTCTCGTTGCCGTGGCGTCGGCAATGGTCGCCGAGGCGCTGTTCAGAAAGATCATCGGCCAGGATATTCGTGCAGGCGATCTTTCCGCCGCGGTAACCGGGCTGCTTTTGGCGCTGATACTGCCGCCGTCTACGCCCCTGTGGATGACCGCCCTGGGTTCGGCCTTTGCCATAGTGGCGGCAAAGGAATTTTTTGGCGGCCTTGGGGCCAATGTCTTTAATCCGGCCCTCATAGGCAGGGCCTTTCTCCTCATGAGTTTTCCCGCCGCCCTTACCACCTGGCACAGGCCGGTAGGTTTCGGCGCGGCCCTTACCGACGCGGTGAGTACGGTAACGCCGCTTAACGTTCTCAAACTGGGCGGTTCTATCGCCGATGTGGGAAGCGATCTTGCCTCGGCGGGACTTGCTTCGGGCGGCGAATACGGCAGTCTGCTCAAGGCCATGTTCCTGGGGTATAGGGGCGGCTGCATAGGAGAATCTTCAATATTGCTCATTCTTGTGGGAATGGCCTTTCTCCTTATTACGCGGACCATTGATTTTAGGGCGCCTTTTACCATGCTTGCCTCTACGGCTCTGTGTTCGTTTCTCTTTGGCGTCGATCCTCTTTTTGCCCTCTTCGGCGGCGGCGTGCTTTTTGGCGCGGTGTTTATGGCAACCGATTATGTGTCGGCGCCCATTACCGCTAACGGTAAATATATCTTCGGCCTTGGCGCCGGAATCATCACCGTGCTGATACGGCAATTTGGCAGTTACCCCGAAGGCGTTACCTACGCCATATTGATCATGAACGCCGTAACTCCCTTCCTCAACAGGCTGATTCAAAAGAAGTACGGCTTTGTTCCCAAAAAAGCCCCCGCAAAAGCCGGGGCGCAGAGCGGAGGCGCCAAATGAAACAGATGTTTAAGCTTGGGCTGGTGCTGGCCCTCTACGCTACCGCGGCCTGTGTGGGTCTTGCCTTTGTGTATTCGGGAACCAAGGATACCATAGCCCGGCACGAACAGGCCGCCCTGGAAGAGGCGCTGGAGGAGTTATTTCCTGACGGAGACCGCTTTGAAGACATAAGCGGGACCATCGAAAGCCCCGGTGGAGAGGTTCGTTTTGAAAGCCAGTATGTGGTACGCCGGGGAGACGCCCTTATTGGCGCGGCCCTGCGTTCTTCCGGGGCAGGATACGGCGGCCCCATATCCATACTGGTGGGAATCAAGACAGACGGAAAAGTCAGCGGCATCAAGATACTTTCCATCTCGGATACGCCGGGGCTGGGCGCCAATGCCGCGTCGCCCGGATATTATGTGGACAAGGCTTCCGGGCTGACCTTTTACGGACAATTTTCCGGAAAGGCGGCAAGCGACGCCTTTGAACCCAAAGAAGACGTGGCCGCCATTACCGCCGCCACTATTACCAGCAGGGCCGTATCTTTGATTGTCAAAACATCGGCCCAGGCAGGCGCGGCCTGGCTTTCCACCCAGGGAGGCGTTAAATGAAACTCGGTAAAATTTTTTGCAACGGTATTGTCCGGGAAAATCCCCTTTTGGTACTCATGATAGGCCTCTGTTCCGCTCTGGCGGTTACCACCAGCGTGGCCAACGGAATCGGCATGGGGCTTTCGATGACCTTTGTGCTGCTCATGTCAGAAGTGGTCATCAGTATCTTCCGCAAGCTGATTCCCGAATCAATACGCATTCCGGTATTTATCATTGTTATTGCCGCCTTTACCACGGTCATCGATTATGTACTCAAGGCGTATTTCCCCGATCTTTCCAAGGCCATGGGGGTCTTTATTCCCCTTATCGTAGTCAACTGCATCATCATGGGCCGGGTCGAAGGTTATGCGTCAAAGCAGCCCCTCCCCCATGTAATCTCCGACGCCCTGGGTATGGGACTGGGTTATACCTGGGTGCTGGTTGCTATTTCCGGCATACGGGAACTTTTGGGCAACGGGACCTTGCTGGGCCGGCAGATTATGCCCGACACATATACACCCATACTCTTTTTTGTTCTTTCGCCAGGCGGCTTTTTTGTGTTCGCCTGTGTCATGGCCTTTGGCCTTTATTTAAAGTCGCGCCTCAAGAGTGCATCGGAGGAATAAGGTGAGGTTTTTTTCAATATTTATTTCGGCGTTTTTAATTGATAATGTGGTACTCATGCGCTTTATCGCCCTCTGTCCTTTTATAGGAATGAGTACCGACGAGGATAAATCCATAGGCATGGGTATGGCGGTTACCTTTGTTACGGTTCTGGCCACGGCGGTTACCTGGCCCATCTATACGTATCTTCTTGTGCCCTATGGCCTGGAATTTCTCCAGATACTGGCATTTATTTTGGTCATCGCCTCACTGGTTCAGCTTTTGGAATTCTACCTTAAAAAAACTTCTCCTTCGCTCTACGCGGCGATGGGCATTTACTTTGCCCTCATAACCACCAACTGCGCCATACTCGCGGTAACCTTTGACGCCCTGAGCAAGGGGTATAATTTTATCGAGGCCATAGTATACGCCATAGGGGTTGCCATGGGCTTCCTTCTTTCCATGCTGCTTTTGGCGGGCATACGCAAGCGTATCAGGCTGAGCCCGATTCCATCGTTCTTAAAGGGAACGCCGATACTTTTTCTTTCGGCTTCCCTGCTTTCCATAGCCTTCATGGGCTTTGCCGGTCTTGTAAAGTAAGGGGAACAATATGAACACAGTACTGTTGACAGCCCTGTTTGCCGCTGCTCTTGCCTTTGTCCTTGGAACGGCGCTGGGATTTTTTAAGAAAGTTTTTTATGTTGAAACCGACCCCCGCATAGCCCGGATCAGGGAACTCCTGCCCGGAGTAAACTGCGGCGGCTGCGGATATCCCGGCTGCGACGGATACGCCGCGGCTGTGGCCGGCGGAAGCGCCGAGACTACCCGCTGCGCTCCGGGGGGACAGGGCACCGCCTCAAAACTTGCCGCCCTTATGGGGGTAAGCGCCGAAATGAAACCGGTGGTAGCCGTAGTGGCCTGTAAGGGTTCCAAAGACATCGCGCCCCTCAAGGGGCTGTACGCCGGTATACCGACCTGCCGGGGGGCCAAACTTTCCGCCGGGGGCACCAAGCTCTGTTCCTGGGGCTGCCTGGGTTACGGTGACTGCACCGCGATCTGTCCCTTTGACGCCATACACATGGGCAGCGACGGGCTTCCCCATGTTGATTATGAAGCCTGTACCGGCTGCAAAAAATGCATTGCCGAATGTCCCCAGCAGATTATCAAAGAAGTTCCCCGGGACAGGAAAGGCCCCATAGTAAGCTGCTCCAACAGGAATCCCCTGCGGCCCATGATCAGGAAAACCTGTAAGGTAGGCTGTATCAAATGCGGAATCTGCGTAAAAAATTGTCCTGAGCAGTGCATCGTTATCGAGAACGGCATTCCCCAGGTGGATTACGCCAAATGCACTTCCTGCGGAACCTGTAACGCAAAATGTCCTACAAAGATAATCGTTATGCTTCAGAATGAAGTTTTTGCCGAAGCGGACGAAAAGACTCAGGCCGCCGGTTGAGCGGTCCCCGGGGTAGTACACATGGCTGATGAGGGTTTTTCTTTTTCCCTGCTTGCCTGTCTTGAGGGGCTTACGGTTTTTTCGGGCCTGAAAAAATCCCGGCTCCTTACGCGCTTTAGGGAACTCTTGAGGGTGCTCCA
>JAIRTD010000284.1 GCA_031255115.1 Spirochaetaceae bacterium
GGATCATCCGGTGTACGGCGTGCAGTTTCATCCTGAATCCATTTTGACCCCGCTGGGAAAACAAATACTGGAAAATTTTTTGAAAGCGCGGCTGGTCTAAATCCATGCGATATAGATCAGCCTCAAGAAACAAAAGGAGTACGGACTGATAATTAAAGAGGCGATAGCAAAGGCGGCAAAACGGGAAAACCTGAGCTACGAAACGGCAGAAGGCGTCATGGACGAAATAATGAGCGGAAAAGCCAGCGATATTCAGATGGCGGCTTTTCTTACGGCGATGTCGGTAAAGGGTGAGACCATAGACGAGATTACCGCGGCGGCGGCGGGGATGCGCAGGCACTGTATTCGCATACTGCATGACATGGATGTGCTCGAAATTGTCGGGACCGGCGGGGATTTTTCCAATTCGTTTAATATATCTTCGACGGCGGCGCTGGTGATTTCGGCGGCGGGGATTCCGGTGGCAAAGCACGGAAACCGGGCGGCGTCCAGCAAGTCCGGGGCGGCCGATGTGTTTGAGAGTCTCGGCGTTGATATTACCGTGAGTCCCGAACAGAGTCTCGCGCTGCTCAAAAATATAGGTCTTTGTTTTCTTTTTGCCCAGAATTACCATATCTCGATGAAGTATGTCGCTCCGGTGCGCAGGGAGCTTGGGATACGGACCATCTTTAATATACTTGGGCCGCTGGTCAATCCGGCCGGGGCAAACATGGAGCTGCTTGGCGTATATGCCGAAGATCTTGTTGAACCCCTTGCCCGGGTGCTTTCGAATCTGGGCGTAAAGAACGCCCTGGTTGTTTACGGTCAGGACGGCTTTGACGAAATTTCCATGAGCGCTCCTACTTCGGTTTGCGAGGTGCGGAACGGGAATTTTAAGTCCTATGTGATTGAGCCTGAACAGTTTGGTTTTACGCGCTGCAAAAAAGAAGAGCTTGTCGGGGGGAGCCCCGCCGAGAACGCCGGGATAACCAGGGATATACTTTCGGGGAAGAAAGGGCCAAGGCGGGACGCGGTGCTTCTTAATTCGGCGGCGGCGATATATATAGCGCGGCCTTCGCTTTCCATGGCCGAAGCTCTGGAGACGGCCAGGGAGACCATTGATTCGGGCAGGGCGGGGGAGCAGCTTGAACGCTTTGTCGAACTTTCGAGACAGGGTTCCATAAAGGAACCGGCATGATACTTGACGAGATAGCGGACAAGACCCGTATCCGCGTTGCCTCGCGTAAAAGGCAAAAATCTATAGAAGAAATCAGGGACGCGGCGCTGGCCCTTGTTTCCACGGAGGCTGGCGTTTCCGCGGGGCTTGTTGCGCCTGCTGGGATTGCCGCGTCTTCGGGGGCTGTTGCGCCTACTGGAGCCGTGCTTCCTTTTGAGGACGCGCTCATGGCGCCGGGGCTTTCCTTTATCTGCGAAGTCAAGCGGGCTTCTCCTTCAAAAGGCATGATAGCTCCTTCTTTTCCGTATCTTGCCATTGCCGGAGCGTATGAGGAAGCCGGGGCCGCCGCGGTTTCGGTGCTTACCGAGCCTGATTATTTTTTGGGCAGCGATCAGTATCTAAAAGAAATAGCCGGGTCTGTTTCGATTCCTGTGCTGAGAAAGGATTTTATCATTGATCCGTATCAGCTTTACGAGGCAAAACTCATAGGCGCCGACGCGGTGCTTTTAATCTGCGCCCTCCTGGACGCTGAAACGCTTGCGTCTTTTTTGGAGCTTGCCCGGAGTCTTGTGCTTGCGGCCCTGGTCGAAGTGCACAGCGGGGAGGAGTTAAGCATGGCCCTTGCTTCCGGCGCCCGGGTCATAGGCATCAATAACCGGGACCTCAAAACCTTTACCGTTGATCTTGGGATGACAGAACGTTTACGGCCCCTGATTCCCCAAAACCGCATTGTTGTTTCTGAAAGCGGGGTCCATGCGCGGGAGGATGTGGCGCGGCTTGAACGGGCGGGTATTGACGCGCTTCTTGTAGGCGAAAGCATGATGCGCGCCGTTGACAAAAAGAAATATCTGGCCGGGCTCCGGGGAGTATATTCTCTGACAATTTGAAATTGTCAGAGAATTCCGATTATAAGTGTTTGCCAGTCAAAGAATTAACTAATTCATTGCCTGACAAACTTAAATCTATGGAGTATAATGGCCAGGATTAAAATCTGCGGGCTCTTCCGCGACGAGGACATTGACTATGCCAACGAGGCGGGGCCTGACTATATAGGCTTTGTGTTCGCGCCGGGAAGGCATCAGATCTGTCCTGCCCGGGCCGCACGGTTTAGGGAGCGGCTTGACAAAAACATTGTTCCGGTCGGCGTCTTTGTCAATCAAGCCATAGACGGAATTGCCGCCCTGTTCCGCGACAAGGTCATCGGCATGGCCCAGCTTCACGGGGATGAGGACGCGCGCTACATAAGGCGGCTCAGGGAAAGCTGCGGTGTTCCGGTGATAAAGGTATTCCGCGTGGAAAGGCCCTATGATCCGCTCCCTGCCGCCGGAGAAGCCGCCTGTCTTGCCGATTACTGCCTGGTTGATTCAGGCGCGGGAAGCGGCAGGACTTTTGACTGGAAGCTCCTTGCCCGGCCGGAGCTGTCCGGGGACGCTGTTATTCGCGCGGACTCATCGTTAGGCGAAAGCGACTCCGCGCCGGGAGCTGGTTTTTTTGCCGCCGTACTCAAGGGAAGGCCCTGGTTTCTTGCCGGAGGCATAGGACTGGAGAACATGGAGGCGGCGCTTGCTACCGGGGCTTACGGTATTGATGTTTCAAGCGGCGCCGAGACAGACGGGGTAAAAGACCGGGAGAAAATGATACAACTGGTGCATTTGGCGCGGAAATCTTTATAAGTGATGGAGCATGCTGTGGTAAAAGGAAGATTTGGAGAGTACGGGGGCCAGTACATACCTGAGACCCTGATGAATGAGATTGGCGGTCTCGAAAGGGCCTATGCCCGGTATAAGGCCGACCCGGCTTTTAACGCCGAGCTAGAAGACTTGCTTAAAAATTACGCCGGAAGGCCTTCTCTTTTGTACTATGCCGAAAAGATGAGCCGGGACCTGGGCGGGGCAAAGATTTATTTTAAGCGGGAGGATCTGAATCATACCGGTTCCCATAAAATAAACAATGTGCTTGGTCAGGCCCTTCTGGCAAAG
>JAIRTD010000286.1 GCA_031255115.1 Spirochaetaceae bacterium
GACGGGAAGCCCGGCATATTCCCCATTGGCTTTGATAACGGAGCCTATATCGTGGTAAATAAGAACTGCAAGAATATTGCCGCTGTGCTTAAATGTATCAGTTTTGTTACCTGGGTAGCCTGCGAAGCCCGTCTTCAGGGCGCCCTGACCGAAGAAGAGGAGTTCGGCTATCTCCTGGGCGGTCAAGGCCGGCATACTATGCTCCCTATAGAGATAAACGATCCCTACGGAAACGGTCCGGCTATGGTGGAATGGGCCCAGGAAGTGGGCAGAAACAACGGCGTTATCAAAACGCCCCCGCAGTTCTCCGAATGGCAGGCCCAATACGAGCAGGCCAAGCCCTGGTTTGACAGCAAGGACCCGGTGGGTTACGGGCGCTGGATACAGCAGTACGCTATCCCCAGTTCGGCTTCTATCAATATGAATATCTTGAATGAAGGCCGGTATATAGCCACCGAGCTAACCGGCCCTCTCCCCGAGGAAGCGGCTGCTTATGGTTCTACTCTTGACGAGCTCCTTACCGAAGGATTTACCAGGATCATTATCGGCGAACAGCCCCTCTCGTATTTTGATACGATAGTGGCCCAATGGAAGGCCTCGGGAGGCGATGTTATCACCGCCGCGGTCAACAGGGTCTACGGCAAGAAGTAGACGGTCCGTGAAACCCGCCCCGCCCCGTGAGAGCGGGGCTTTTCGAATACCCTATCAGGAGGGCGGAATGCAAAGATCCTTTGCGAAAAGTCTTGGCCGGGAATGGCCGTATTATATGTTGATCTTACCCTGCGTCATTGTGGTCTTTATCTTTCACTACATACCCCTTTACGGGCTGGTTATCGCCTTTCAGCGTTACAATGTGGCCCTGGGCTTTTCCTCCCCTTGGGTGGGGCTGGCCAACTTCCGGCAGATCTTCTCCCAGACCCAGTTTACCCGCACCATTGGGAACACCCTGTTTATCGCCGGGGGTAAAATCATCGGCGGCATCGTGGTCCCGGTATTTTTCGCCCTCCTCCTCAATGAAATACACAACGTCTATGTGAAACGGGTTTTTCAGACCCTGGTGTACCTGCCCTATTTTCTGTCCTGGGTCATCATGGCCGGTGTTTTTATCGACATTTTGTCCCTTGACGGCCTGGTGAACAAGGCGATTGCGGCGCTGGGTTTCAAGCCGGTACAGTTTTTGGGAAGCCCCAATCTCTTCCCCTGGGTCATGATCGTTACCGATATTTGGAAAGGTTTCGGTTTCGGTACGGTGGTGTACTTGGCGGCACTTACCAGCATAGACCCGGGCTTTTACGAGGCGGCCCTGGTAGACGGCGCGGGCCGCTGGATGCAGACGCTGTTTATCACCCTGCCCCTTCTGGCGCCTACGGTAGTGCTCATGACGGTTCTTTCCCTGGGCAGAGTACTCAACGCCGGTTTCGATCAGATTTACAACCTCTATTCCCCCATTGTCTACGAAAAGGGGGACATTATTGATACTTTCGTGTACCGGCTTGGAATCAGGCAGGCCCAATATTCGGTAGGTACCGCCGTGGGGCTTTTCAAATCCGTCGTTTCGGCCATCCTTATCGGGCTGTCCCAGTTTCTGGCCGCCAAACTCGCCGGTTACCGGGTATTTTAGGGGGCATACTGTGAATGTTCTTGAATCGCCTTCGCGTAAAATTTTTATTCTGGCAAACTATTTCATACTGACCCTTACCGGCATTATCTGCCTTATTCCCTTTGTTAATCTTTTCGCCATATCCTTCAGCGATTCCGGCCCGGTCTCAGCCGGGGAGGTTGTTTTTTGGCCCGTGAAATTTTCCCTCGCATCCTATACCTTCGCGGTGACCAACGGCAAATTTTTCCCCGCCCTTTTTATTTCTCTGAAGCGGATACTCCTGGGGGTCAGCGTTAATCTGGCTTTTATGATCATGGCCGCGTACCCGCTTTCCAAACCAAAGGAACAGTTCAGGGCCCGCAATTTTTTTATGGTATACTTTGTGATTACGATGATCATAGGCGGGGGGCTTATACCGACCTACATTCTGGTAACCAGGCTTAAGCTCCTCAACAGCCTGTGGGCCCTGGTGCTGCCGGGCGCCCTGCCGGTGTGGACCATGGTGATACTGATGAACTTTATCCGGCAGATGCCCCAGGATATAGAAGAAGCGGCCATGATAGACGGCGCGGGGGTGTTCCGCAGGCTGGCGGGCGTGCTCTTGCCGCTTTTGAAACCGGCCCTGGCAACGGTCAGCCTCTTCTGCGCCGTAGGCCACTGGAACGACTGGTTTTCGGGGCTTATCTACATGCAAAGTCCCGCGCGCTACCCCCTGCAGACCTATCTGCAAACGCTCTTGTTGAGCATGGAAGAAATGATGCGCATTGCCGATGTCGATTTTATTCAGCTCCTCTCCATGATGAACGCCCGCACCGGCCGCGCCGCCCAGCTTTTTCTGGGGGCCCTGCCCATGATGATACTGTACCCCTTCCTACAGAAATACTTTACTAAGGGGCTGGTTATCGGCAGCGTAAAAGGGTAGTATTAAGCGAATTATGTATTGCTCCCCAGGGAGGCTGAATAAAAATGACCGCAGATTCAGTGATACCCGGATCTGAAAGGGAATACCTCCGGGAACTGGCAAAGAAACTGCTCGGCTATGCGCGGCTTCCAGTAATGGCGGAACGGAAACGGCTGTGGTACCTCCACAACCGCCTTGCCGGGGAACGGCCCATGGTGGTGATGGAAGAAGGCACCTTCCTCGGCGATATTCTGCCGGAACGCCGCTGCGCTCATCCCCTGGCGGCCCGTATGGAAAGGCGGCTCAGGATACATTGGGGGATATACTGCCCGTGGTGCGGAAAAACGCCTTTAACCACTGGTTTCTAACCCCGACCCAGCTTGTGGTGAACCTTATGGGCATGGAGAACATGTACTGCGGAAGATATGTATTGAAAAGGAGAGCATCATGATCACGGATTCTGTAATCACCCCCCCGCCTTATGATGCCATGTCGCCGGGGGCAAAAAAGATGCGGGACTTCTACGCCCTCAAACCGGATGCCCCGGTGTACCAAAAGGAATTCGGTTTTTTTTCCCTGGACCGCTGGAA
>JAIRTD010000040.1 GCA_031255115.1 Spirochaetaceae bacterium
ATGACAAGTTACCTGCCTGACGAGATTGACGCAGGCGCTGATTTTTCTCTCAAATTCCGGGTCCGCTGCAAATCAGAGTGCGGCCTGACCGGGGGGACGATAAAAATAATTGACGGCGACGGTAATACCGCCGCCGAGGCCGCTGTGTCCGCCCTCGAAGAAGGCGCCGATACTGCAAAGGATTCGTCTCCCGGGGGAATTCGCTACGAAACAGAAAGCTTCACCGTAAAGGCCCCCGCGCTTCCCGGTGAATACACCTGGAAGGCGCTGTATTCCGGGCCTGCGGACGAGGAAGCCGGAAAGGAAGCCGCCGAAACGCCGGAAAGCATCAAAGCGCCGGAAGCCGTCAGGCATACCGGTTCGCTTGAGTTTTCCTTTAAGGTGCGCTCCCACCTGATAAGCATTTCCATCTGGGATGTTCCCATGCCCGCAAACAAAGGCGAAAAATTTGCGGTCAGCATAGGAGCGGCCTGCTCTTCAGGCTGTTCTCTGGCAGGCCAGACCATTACCATAGAAGATTCTGAAACAGGAAAACAAGTGGCCCAGGGAAAACTTGGGGACGAGCTTCTTGCCCAGACCAAAGCCACCTACTGGACGCGGCAGGAACTTGACGCTCCTTCTGACGAGGCGGTACACCGCTGGACTGTGCGCTGCCAGATACCCGAAGGCGGAATGCCCCACCAAACAGAAGGCCCTGACCTTGTGTTTCGTACCGCAGCGGTCCCGAAATATACGGTTACGATAAAAGTAACCGACGACAGGGATTTTCTGCCCCTTAACGAGGCCAATATCCAACTGGGTCTTTACAAGACGGTTTCGGACAAAGACGGTGTGGCGGTTCTAAAGGTTCCCGAAGGCGAGCAGGAACTGGTGGTTGTCAAAATGGACTATATTACCCACCAGTCCACGGTTACAGTAAACGAAGACAGTTCGTTAAGCGCGGCCCTGGAGTTTTCTCCCCAGCTATAAGGGCCGCCCCAAATAATCTATTCGGGGCGGAGGTTCAATGCCCCGCCACCGCAAGCGGCGGGGAGCTTCATTCCGCTTTAGCGTTTAAGGTCCGCGTTGGTAAGGCCGGCCTTGGCCAGGGCCTTTGCAGCGGCTTCCATTATGCCCTCACTGGTAAAGGTTGCGCCGGTAAGAGCGTCTACCACAATGGTATTGCCTTTGAGCATGGCTTCAGGCAGGGTGGCAATGGCTATGCTGCCTATGCCCGGCGTTTCTTCATGCCCTTCGGCGCTGACAGAAACAAGAACCCTGTCTCTTACATCAAGAGTAACTTCTACCGCGCCATGATAGCCGCTGCCCCTGCCGGTATACGGTCCCGGGCCTGGGTTTTGCTCGATGACAAGCTCGTTTTGCGCCGCCGGGGCAGCCGGAGTGGAGGCCGCGGGAGGCAAAGGGGCCGTGTTTTCCGATGCCGCAGGAGCGGTTCCGGCACAAGCAGCCACCAACAAAATCACCGCCATAGTCAGTAAAGCAAACATAATCTTTTTCATAATTTCCCCTTTAATATAGTTTTGTATATGATACTCTCTTTTACAAATACGCGTCAATGCGCCAGGGTTCTTCATTCAAAAAAGGCTTAAACAGCTTTAAAACAGCTATGGTGTAAAAGCCTCAACCAGGCGATCTTATTTTGGCGCTTCGGCTTCCGGCGCCGTGTCCTTTGGGGCCTCAAGTTTTGCCGGTTCAGGATTTTGCGGAAGCGGCGCCGCATCGGGGTGTTTTACCGGTTCAGGACTCTGCGGAAGCGCCGCCGCGTCAGGGCTTTTTGCCAGTGGTTCAGGACTCTGCGGACTCTGCGGAATCGCGACGGCATCAGGGCGTTTTGCCGCGCCTGCAGCGCCGGCGGCTTTTTCTTCCAGCGTTACCGCTTCGTCAATTTCTTTGAGGATTTTATCCTTGACCGAAACCACGTCTTCGTACGCCCTTTTAATCTGGCCGTAAAACTTTCCCATGCTGCGGAAGAATTTGGGCAGGTCTTCGGGTTTGATAAAAATAATGAGGATGAGTCCTATGAGGACCAGTTCAGAAAACCCTATGCCGAACATCAGGCGTCCTCTCCAAACTTGAATATTTTTGCCACCAGGAGGGCGAAAAAGTAAAAAAACGTAAGCGGCAGGGCTACGCCAAGCTGGCTGATAAAGTCAGGCGGGGTAATTATTGCGGAAAGGACGAAAATGGCTACAATAATATACCGCGAAGCGCGCAGGACCTGCTTCCGCTTGAGTACGTTCAGCGCCAGGAGTATTTCCATAAGCAGGGGCGCCTGAAAAGCCAGTACGGCCCAGAGTATAAACGAAAGCACATAGAATACGTTGGTCTGGTAATTGAGGAGAAAGCCCACGCTTTTGGGGACAAAGTAGGGATTGGTCAAAAACCGCACTGCCAGGGGAACTATCTTGAAGTACGCAAGGTAGGAGCCAAGGACAATGAGGAAGAGGCTGAAAACCAAAAAAGACATTACCACGCGGCGTTCCCGGACCGTAAGACCGGGGAATACAAATTTGACTATGCCGAAAACATGGACGGGCAGGGAAATAATAAGCCCGGCGATAACGGTCATTTTTAACTGGGCGATAAAACCTTCCGAGATGGAACTTATTACCAGGGTTTTTTCTACCACGCCGCTGACCTGGGTAAACTGTTCGGTAAAAATGGAGAGTATTTTTTCTGAAAAGATAAAACTGATTATACAGGCCGTAATATAGGCAATCAGGGAAACAAAGATGGCATTCCGCAGTTCCCTGATATGCTCTATAACGGACATGGATTTTTCAGGATTCTGAGATACGGCCATCAATGTTGTCCTTGAGTCCTTAAATCGGTCATCAGTTTCAGGGGTTTAAGCCTTTTTTTCTTCCCTGCTTTCGACCTCTTTCTTTTCTTCCTGTTCGCCTTCTTTCATGGCCTTGGAGAATTCCTTTTTGGCCTGGCCAAGGGAACGGGCGAATTTCGGAATGGCGCTGGCTCCAAACAGCACGAGAATTACCAGTACAATTATCAAGAGTTCTGTGTGTCCTACCATAATGTGCCTCCTAAAATCCAAGTGTACCCCGCTTGGGACACTTTGACTACCCCATACCCCCTATCCCGCGCCCCATACCCTGCGCGTACCTGTACCCCCTATCCCGCGCATACCCGCGCCCCATAGCCCCGGCCATTGTACCGCCGGACGAATTGACACGGTCGCGTCATAGTGCTAGGGTAAACCAGTATTATAATGTATACCCTTCGCGTCGAGGCGGATTTTGCGGCTGCCCATTATTTAAGTCATTATCACGGAAAATGCGAAAAGCTCCACGGCCATAACTATCTGGTGCGGCTCTTGCTCCAGGGTAAGACCCTTGGCGAAGGCGGCATGCTTGCTGATTTTGGCCTGGTCCGGGCCGCCCTCAAGGACGCGCTTGTTGTTCTTGATCACAGTAATCTTAATGATTTTGAAGTTTTCGCAAATGATCCCAGCGCGGAACGCATAGCCAGGTATATTTATGACGAACTCTACGCGCGTTTTCCGTCCAGGGGCCTTGATCCCGCCCTGCTCTTTGCGGTGGATGTCTTTGAGACCCCCGGCAGCATGGCCCGGTATACCCCGGATGCCTGAGGATACGGTGTTTTGGGCTGTTTTTGACGCGGCTTTGTATTGCCGGCACT
>JAIRTD010000096.1 GCA_031255115.1 Spirochaetaceae bacterium
TTTCGGACGTTGGCTCAAGGGGATCAGAAACGGTCAGCATGAGGCACCCGGTTCGCGCATTTTCCAAAAAGTCCGTATCTCCATTTTGTATGGTCCCCGTTCAATCGTCGCCACATAAACCGTTCCCCGGTATCGTTCATTTTGAAGATTGGCTCAAAAGTGATGATCAATCCCGGCTTGTTTCATGATCTGGTTTGCCCTGGCCCGGGAAACTGACGTAATGCGGGGTTATGCCGCATTCGGTAAGGAATGCGTCTGAGCGTTTTTGTATATCCGCGCGCCGTTCCTCCGCCGTCATGTTCGCCCGCCTGTCCTGAAGCATAAGCCGGATAGCGTGGACTTCCCGAACAGGATCCGGCGTTTCGCTTAGCCCCGGATCATTCAAAAGCCGGGGGTCATTTAGATATTCCTGGACGGTTTTCATAACTCCAACACCTCCGCAGGTTTGTATATGCCTATACCCTTGTACCCTTCCCGAATATTTACCCGGCGAACCCGTTCAACGGTCCAGGGACGGGCTATGTGCCCAAAATTCAGGCTCACTATAAAGTCTAAGCCGTTAGCCGCTGTAATGGCAATATGCGCCGCGTCTGTGGGATAAGCGGCCGGCACGGCTTCTTCCTGAATGTAAAGGGCCGCAAGCCGTTCCGCCTCATCGCTCTGGCCAAGAAACCTGATACCGTAATTGGCGATGAGCCCCTTCATCTGTTCCCGTCTTTCGATATTTGTTTCCGCCTCCAATTCATCGGTAGTATATGCCGAAGTATACGGTTCAAACTGCCCGGCTTTTATCAGGTCAAATATCTGGTGAACCTGGCTTTTCAATACCCGATAACCCGGTGCGTCCGGGGCATAGTAGAAATTGAACATCGTAGTTTCAAGATAGATTTTCGGGATAATCATATCTCCTCCCCGGTATCGTTCATTTTGAAGATTGGCTCAAAAGTGATGATCAATCCCGGCTTGTTTCATGATCTGGTTTGCCATGTGCCGTGACTTTATTTTCCCATCAACCTTTACCTTGATGTTCGCGGATGCTTTGAACCATACGTCATGATCGCCCCTGCCGTGGTGGTGAAAAACAAATCCGTGCTGTTTCAGGACTTCCCGGACTTTCTTCTCCTACTCCGCCATTATTTAGACGTGTACCTCGGCAAGCCGTTCCGCCTTGAAGTTGATTTTAATATCCGCGTCCTTAAAGCCCAAAAGGTCGGGAACCGCGTATTTAACGCGCTCCATGAGGGCGTCGAGGGAACCGGATTCCAGGGCAAGGCCCGGCACGTCTTCACTTGACGCAAGCCAGACATAGGCCTCATCATCCCAGGTCAACAAAACGGTGTATTCGTTCATGGCAAGCTCCTATACCCTATTATAGCATATCCGGGGGCTATGTCTCCTCCCCGGCGTCGTTCATAGCGCGCCGATATAATCCGCTTGCCAGGTTAGGTCGCCCGTTTTTGCTGTACGCTCAGTTTGAAGCCAAGCTTATCAAGGACTTTTACTACGGTTATAAATGACGGATTTCCCCCGAAGGAAAATGCCTTATATAACCCTTTCCGATCAAGGTTTAATTCCCTGGCAAGTTGTACCATGCCTTTTGATCTGGCTATATCGCCTATAACGGAAAGAAGAAATTCGGGATCGTTTTCCGCAAGAGCGGCTTCAAGGGTTGCTATTACATCTTCTTTGGTTTCGATATAGCCGGTAGGGTCAAAATCAGCTACAAGGGGCATTTTTGCAAGCTCCCTGGCCCTGACAATATCCGCTTCCGGGGTAGTTTTATCGCTGCCGCAAAGCAGAATAATGATTTCTTCTCCGGTATCCTTGAAGTAAATCCGATAGCCGGGGCCGTAATCAATACGTATTTTGGAGGCTTCCCCCAGGAAACGATTGTCTCCGGGGTTTCTCTCGGCAAGCCATTTGACCCTGGTAAGAATACGGGCTATAGCTTGAGAATCCCGTAACTTCTTTAACCTTTTGCCAAATTCGCGTGTCCTGCGTATTATCCGCATATTTTAAGTGTAGACTATAGTCCCCAAAACATCAAGCAGGGTTTGAAAGTTTTTTATCTGAATCCAGGGCTTGTGCGCTCTTCCTCCCGTTGGTCGGCGGGCTAAACCCTTCGAGTCCCGAATTTAGTGGCTCATAAAAAATTTTTATGGATATGAGACTCTTGTACGGCAGTGTTCAATCTTTTTGAGAGACGCGGGACTCGACCCCACCACCTTCAGCTCCGGAGGCTGACGCTCTATCCAGATGAGCTAGTCTCTCTGTGTGCAGTAAAAATAGCGTATATGGCCTGGGCTGTCAATGTGTATGCGGGGGCCTATGGGGTTTGGCCTATTTTTAGTACGGTAATGCGGGCCTCGTCGATGATGGCGGGGAAGCCGCCTTTTCTGAGTTCTTCGGCGGAGAGGCGGAGCCAGTAGCCGAAGCTTCCCGGTTCGGCGGCGTCGGGGCTGAGGCTTGCGTAGCGGGCGTTTCCCGCCGCCTTTGCCGCGTCCATGAGTACATATTTGGCGGCCCAGTAGTCCAGGGCAGCGGGGTCGGTGCTGAGGGCCGTCATGTTTTTCGCCGCGGCCTGGGAATAACGCGAGGAGGGGCCGTGATCCGGGGATATCCATATCATGTCAAGAATATTGAGGACGGGGATTCTTGTATGAACCATGAGCGCTCCCATGCCGCCTCTGCCGACGCTTTGGTGGGGGCTCATGGAAGTAAGGGAGTTTGAAGGCACGCCCATATAGCTTTTTATGGCGCCGGTTACCTGGTAAATACTGTGGTGTTTAAGGACGGGCATATTGATAATCTTGAGGGCCCGGGAGCGGTACTGCCGCGCGTCTTCATCCCATATTCCCATTTTGAAGCTCACCCTGGTTCCATAGCGGGTGGTAAATTTGGGATAACTTATCCTGATATTGGCGGGCTGCACCGTGTCGCCGAGGACAAAGCCGTCTTGCCCGTCCCCGTCGCTGTATTCCCTGACTTCGTTCCGGGTGATGGTGTCCCACAAAAAACCCGACACCCGGTGTCCCTGGGCGGCAAAATAATCGGCCACGTCTCCGGCCGACTGTTTCTGGTCCTTTGCGTTGGTATTATCCCAGTCAAGGCTTCCGCCGCGCCGCTCGGAGCCGAACATGCCCTGGCCGTTATCGGCGATGATGATTTCGCCGGAAAAACCGCCCGGGTCGCCGACCATATACTGAATCAGGGCTTTAAGGAGGTCCGTATTGGTCCCGCCCCGTTCGGCCCACTGGGAATTGATTTTGATGATTACCGTGTCATTCCGGTCAATAAAGCCGTCATTGCCGTTGTCCCGGAAAAAGGGCTTTCCGGTACGGCCCAGCGCATCAAGAAGCAGCGCGAGGCCGTTATCCGTACCGTTGGTTCCTTCGCGGACAAGAACCAGGGCGTTGCCGGGCGGCGCCTGGAAGGCGGGGCTTTCTCCGGTTTCCCCGGAAAAAGCGTTTTCGTACAGGGAAGAAGAAGCGAGATTCACCGAAGCGCCTCCAGCCGGGGCCGGAGGCCTTTGACCGCCGCCTGTACAGCCCAGCGCTCCGCAAAGGATGAACAGCAGAAAGGCGGCTTTCATGCTATCTGGTTCCGGTAGAATTATCTCTTTCCTGCTGCTGCTGGCCCTGGGCGGTATACCTGCGGAGATCGCTCAGGGTCTGCCGCGCCCGGTTCTGAACCGGCCGTATATACCGGCCTTCGGCTATGCGCATGAGTAAATCAATGGCGTCCCGGCTTATGCCGTTATTTCTTTCCGCCAGCGACTCAAGGGCGTCAATTGCCGAGAGGGCAAGAAGATCATCAGGGGCGCGTACATCGAATTTTTTGACCACAAAGGCGATGGTAGCGACGGTTTCGTTATTGTCGTTGAGACCTACCTTGCCCAGGGATTTGACCACTTCCTGAAGTACCATAGGTTCATTATCAACTACGAGCATACGCAGAAGCGAATCCTTGGCCTCAGGGGTCCCCATTTCGCCAAGGTATTTGGCCGCTTCCCGGCGCACGTCAGGAAAGTTATTGACCAGCCGGTTGTTTTCCCGGGCCTGGTTAAGCACGCCCTCAAGGCCCATGTATTCCAGGGCGTCGCGGATTTCCCTGCTGGTGTTTCCCCGGTCAATGGCTTCGCCTATGTACTCGAGAGCCAGAAGTTTCATTTCTCTGGTGTCCGCACGGCTCTGTTCCCTGATGACCATGAGTTCCACTGACTGCTGCAGGTACGATTCTTCTACCGACATTTCCTGCTGCTGGCTTGAACTCTGCTGCTGCGCCGATACAACGGAAATACCCGCGCAGAGTACCGCAAATACGGCAGCGAAACGTTTCATGGTGAATGTCATATTGCCTCCCTCAAGTTCTCAATTCATAATTTTCCAGCTATCGCCGGTTTTTTCAAGCTCATACAATCTGAGCCTCTGTCCACGCGGGGTAAGGGTATAGGCCTTTACCCTGTTCTGACCGGTAAATTCAATATCGTCCACCCGGTCATTGGCCCGGGAGGGAACTACTACATGGGTAAAATAATCCTCCGGAGAAGCAAGCACAATACGCTGCTGTTTAAGCCGGGTGCTGTCCGAGGTCCGGGCCAAAAATTCAGGGGAACAAATAGTCTCAAAATAGGCCTCGCTGAGCTGCGCAACCCAGGCGTTGTAGTCCCTGGCCCGTATAATACGGTTGAGGTCTTCTATCAGCTTCTGGACATCGATTTTGGTTGACTCAAATACTTCCTGGCTGATGGTCGCCGGGTCAAAGTCCTCTGGGGACGGAGTTTCAGGGAGAACCGGTTCCTGAACCGGCGCGGGAGGCGCCGGGGGAGGCGTTGTCTGGCCGGAAGGCTGACCAGTACAGGCCATGAGGCAGGCTAAAATCAACAACGCCGCTAAAGACATAGTGCTTCTCATAATATCATATCATACCCAAGCTTTGGGATTCAGTCAAATACCTCTTGCGAGTATATGCTATTTATCGGAAAAAAACCCTGCTTTATGGCTTTTTTATACTGAAAAAGCGCAAGACTTGTTTGACAAGCAAGCGGGGTGTTAAATAGCCCGCTGAAAAAGCTGCCTTTTACAGGCTCCTGCCACCGCCCCAAAAACACAGTCCCGGGAAAACCGCTTCAAAGTAAAACCTTGACCAGATCCCTTCTCCAGACTATGCTTGCACTATGTACCGGGCCGCTTTTACCGGATCTTTTGATCCTCTGACCTTTGGCCACCTTGATATAATCAAGCGGGCCAGCGCTCTTTTTGAGGAATTATTTGTGGTTGTGGCGGTAAACCAGGAAAAAAAGTACCTTTTTAGCGCCGAAGAACGGGTATCCATGGTACAGGAACTGGTAAAACCCTGGAAAAACGTCAAAACGGTGTTCTGTGATACGCTGGTTGTGGATTTTGTCAAAAAGCTGCATATCCCCGTACTGATACGGGGGGTGAGGGGCGTTGTCGACTTTGCCTACGAATACGAACTTGCCCTGATGAACCGGGGCCTTGACCCCCAGATAGAAACGGTTTTTATTGTCGCGGACCCGGCCTATTTTGTACTCCGTTCCTCGTCCATCAAGGAACTGGCCTCTTTTGGAGGGGATATTTCTTCAATGGTTCCCCCCCTGGTTGCCGAAGCTTTAAAAATAAAGTATCATGGTTAAGATGATACCCCTTTTTTATATTGACACTTTTTGGTGATTTTGTTATTTTCAATATTGAATAGGGAAACTAAAGCGAGGATACGAGTATGGCTGTACCAAGATCGAAAACGTCTAAGGCAAGAACCCGCCGGAGACAAACCCTCAATATGAAATTAAGTTCCCCGACCCTGGTGGAATGCTCAAGCTGCGGTAACAAGGTGCTGCTGCACCGGGTATGCCCAAAATGCGGTTTTTACCGGGGTAAACAGGTCATTGTTCCAGAATCAAAGGCCTAAGCTATTCTAAAGGAGAAGAGGAACATGGAAGAGTTGTTTGATAAAATCAAAAAACTGATCGCCGAAAAGCTGGAAATTGATGAAGGAAAAATCACCCTTGACGCTTCCTTCCGTCAGGATCTGGGCGCCGACAGCCTCGATACCTATGAACTGGTCTACGCCATTGAGGAAGAAATGGGAATTTCCATCCCCGATGAAAAGGCCAATGAATTCGAGACTGTCAGGGATGCCTACGAATACATAAAATCCCAGCAGAAATAAATCATGGCGGATCGCTTTTCCCGGACAGTTCCGGCGCTGCCCGAACTGAATTCCGGGAGAAAGAAAGAACTGGCGGCTTTTCAGAAGACCGCGGGTATAAGGTTCAAGAGCCAGAAGCTTTTGAACCTTTCTTTCATGCACCGTTCCGTTTCAAACGAATCAAATAACAAAATCAACAATGAACGGCTCGAATTCCTCGGCGACGCCATACTGGGGGCGGTAACGGTTACGCTGCTCTACGATCTCTTTCCCGATCGCAGCGAAGGAGATCTGGCAAAGATAAAATCAGTGGTAGTCTCCGAAGAAATACTTTCGGGCATTTCCCTTGAACTGGGCCTGGACCGCCTGCTCATACTGGGCAAGGGCGAGGACCATTCTGGCGGCAGAACCAAAAAGGCCATACTGGCCGACGCCCTGGAAGCCCTTATCGGCGCCTATTACCTTGACTCAGGCTACAAGGCGGCCTTTGCCTTTGTCCGCCGATTTATCCAGAGCGAAATAGATCTGGCCTCGGACCGGGGCCATTCCCGGGACTTTAAGACCCTGCTCCAGGAATACAGCCAGAGACTCTACCGCTCCTATCCCGCGTACCGGCTTATACGAAAAACCGGTCCCGAACATGAAAAGATGTTTTGGGTCGAAGTAATGGTCAACGGCAAAAGCTACGGCCCCGGTTCAGGAAAAAACAAAAAAAGCGCCGAACAGGAAGCCGCCAGGTTTGCCTACGAAGAACTCGCGCTGAAAAAAGAACCGCGTCCGGCGGAGCAGGGCGGGCCTCCGCAAAACTAAGCGCGGCCTGAGCTTAACGTATTCCGGTTTTCTCGATTATCTTTCCGGCGATTTCGCGGAGCTTTTCTTTGGTGTTGAGTTCGGGGTCGGCGAGGACGGCTTCGAGGAGTTCGTTTAGGATGCGCCCCATGGCCTTGCCCGGTTTAAGGCCCAGAGCCATAAGATCGTCTCCTTTTAGCGCCAGGTCTTTGAGGGACAGGGCCTCTTTCCGTTCCAGAACGCCGTTGACCCTCTCCATGAGGGGAAGGAGCAGGCCGGGCGGGGGAGCCTTGCCCGTGGTTCCGTAGGCGTCGGCGCGGCGGAGGGCGTACAGGGCGGGGAGCTTTTCTTTGCCGGTCCTGATAATAAAACGCCGCAGCGCGGCTTCGCTCCAGGCTTCTTCATAATGAAACATGTGCTGCCTGATAAGATGACTTGTCTTTTCAATGATGTCGTTGGAATACTTAAAACGCCTGAGTATGTCCAGCGCCAGGGCGGCCGATTGTTCTTCATGCCGGTAAAAGGTATATACGCCCGAACGGTCAAGGCCGCGCACATCCGGTTTTCCTATATCATGAAGAAGCGCGGCAAGGCAGAGTACAAGCCGCGAGTCTGTTTCGGGAAGGCTTTTGTCCTGCGCGGCAAAGTCGCAGCTTAAAAATGAATGGTCGAGCACGTCAAAACAATGAAAGCCCTTTTGTTCGACACCCCTGCAGCGCTGTAATTCGGGAAGAAAGATCTCAAGGAGGCCGGTTTGCTCCATGAGCCTGAGTCCCCGGGAGGGAAGGGCGGAGACCAGCATTTTGTCAAGTTCTTCCCTGACCCGCTCAATGGCCACCTGGGCCGTAGCGGGAAGGGCGGGCGGAATGGCGGCAAGGGTTGTTTCTTCAAGGGCAAAGTCAAGCTGGGACGCAAAACGCAGGGCCCGCAGCGGCCTGAGTCCGTCCTCGTTAAAACGCTCTTCGGCTCTGCCCACACAGCGTATGAGTTTTTTCCGTATGTCTTCCCGGCCGCCAAAGGGATCGCTTATGCTTCCGTCAGGAAGCCGTATTGCGACGGCGTTCATGGTAAAGTCCCGGCGGGAAAGATCTTCTTCAATAGTCGCCGCGTAGTGTACCGAATCAGGCCGCCTTCCGTCACTGTAGACCGATTCGGTTCTGAAGGTAGTGGTCTCTATGGAAAAACCCCGGTATCGTATGGTAACGGTTCCGTGCTTTATTCCCGTTGGAATGACCCTGCGGAACATGGCAATGACTTCTTCAGGCGTCGCGTCGCTTGCCAGATCCCAGTCATGGGGATTCTTGCCCAAAAGCAGATCCCTGACCGCCCCGCCTACGAGATATACCTGTTTTCCCCTGGAAACAAACACTTCCGCCGCTTCTTTCAATATGGGGTGAATAAACAATTTACGCATCCACTGGCACTATACATGTTCCCAGCAATTTTGAAAATGGAGTATACTCTAAATCCGAGGCTTGCTTTCCAGAGGCCGAAGTTTTTGGAAGGCACTACTGTTCTGGAGGAACTATGCGGGGAATCGCGTTTATAGGAGGCGAAGGGCCTTCCCCCGAAATCTGCCGCGCCCTGGTCAAAGACGCCGGGCTCATTGCCGCGGCTGATTCGGGGCTTATTGCCGCCGAGGAAGCGGGGCTTTGTCCCGCCTGGATAACCGGCGACATGGATTCCCTTGACAATCCTGCCCGGCTCGAAAAATACCCCGCCGCCAGGGTCATACGCCATCCCCATGACAAGGACTACACGGACACCGAACTGGTCCTTAAACTGCTTTGGGACCAGGGCTGCGACGAAGTCTGGCTCATAGGCGGGGGAGGGGGCCGCCTGGACCACCTCCTTGCCATACGCGGTCTTTTTGAACGGGAAAATCCCCCGGCGCGCTGGATCAGCGCCAGGGAAGACTGCTTTTGCCTGGACTATTCAGGCGCGGCGGTACGGGAATTTACCCGCGAACCCAAAGCCAGGGTTTCGGTGTTTCCCCTTGGAAACGGCCCCTGGGAAATTTCCAGCCGGGGCCTTAAATGGCCCCTTGACCCGGTAAGCTGGAACCGGGGCTTTGCCGGCATAAGCAACGAGGCTGTATCGGGCGGCTTTAGCGTTTCCGTCCGTTCAGGCCGCTTTTTGCTGATTCTTGAAATTTGAATAACCGTAAAGCCGCGAAAGCCGTGGTTTTAGTATGATTTTTTATACATCATGAGAATTTACTTTATGTGTTACTGGTTTTCCTGGCCTGAATTTTCGGTGAGTATGGTGTTGAGGAGTGTGTCGGAGCCCCGTTCTATGGCAAGGTATTTGAGCAGCACGGGGTATTTGGTCAGGAGTTCGCCGTAATGGGTTAGTTCTTCAAAATGAAGCTGGTTTTTGATGCGGTTTTCGGCAAGGGCATCGGCGCGCAGCGTACCTTTTTGAAGGGCGAGATATTCATCATACAGGGAACGCATGGAGCGGTACAGGGCATAGTCGGGGAAGCGGACCGAACTGATGAGCAGGGAGAAGTTGTCGATATAGGGAAAAGCCCTTTCAATATCGGCCTTGACCAGGGAGACATCGCCCTGGGCTATGGCGGCCATGGAGGCTTCTTCACCGGCGTAGAAGCGCAGACGCTGTATCGCAAAGGCTTCGATCTCGCCCGCGGTCCGTGCTTCAAAATTATCAAGAGCGGCCTGATCTCCTATAGATTGCCCGGTCATAAGCGCGATAAGCGAATCAGGTTTTATGTTGAACGAAAAAGAGCCCTTCACTTCATAAGAAAAATCAAGAGATATTCCTTCAAGAGAAGCCAGGACCTCTCCAGAAGGCAGGGAACCCTGTACCGAAACTTCCTTTGTGAGCGTGTCCAGGGAAAAAACACTGACCTTTGCATTGGTGGGAATGAGGGCGTACCAGACCCAGCGGAATTCCCCTTCCTGAATGAGACGGCTGTCAATGCCGTGGGTTTTGGAACGGAGTACGCCATAGGACCCCGGAGGAACGCTGCGCTGAACCCAGCCGAACACCAGGCAGACGCCTGCGAGAATAATAAGCAGCATGAACGCCACGATTAGCTTTTTCATAGGCCCTTCCCATTGTTAAGCTGTCTGAATACCGATATTATAATAATAAGGAATACCGCGTGAAATTTTCAAGGCCCGTACGGAAGCCCCTCATCCTGCTTTTGGTCAAACGGGGGGTGTTTTTCCTGGGGACCCTCTGTTTTTTGACTGCCTTTTTGTACGCCCTTGGTACGCGGCAGGGTTTTATGGACCGTACCCAGATACTGCTTTTGCGGCTTCTGGCTGTTTTGGGCATGCTGCTTATCACCGGAACCGTCTTTGGCGTACTCACCCAGGTAGTGTTCAGCATACTGTATAAAAAACCGGCTTTCCCGAGGGACCTGGCCTGGTTCGTTTTTTTCGCGCTCATAGGCCTCATAGCCGCGTTTGGAGCGGCGTTTATCCTCGTTCTCGCCAGAGGCAACAGCGTATAGCCGCGGAAAACGACACCCCTGACAAGACATCCCAAGACGCAAGGCAAACCCCGAAATATCTCATTTAGAAAATATTACCGAAAGGGACCCGAAATGCCTCATTTTGAAATGTTACCGAAAACTCCGGCTGCCTCATTTAGAAAATGTTACCGAAAGGGACCTTGACATTCTAAAACTATTTTAGGTATAGTCTAAACGTTCCTGTGCCATCTTAGCTCAGTCGGCTAGAGCACTTGACTTGTAATCATGAGGTCCCCGGTTCGACTCCGGGAGATGGCTCTACTATACATGAGGGGCTGGAACAGGATATGCGGGGAGTTTCCCGAGTGGTCAAAGGGGGCAGACTGTAAATCTGTTGGCTCAGCCTTCGAAGGTTCGAATCCTCCACTCCCCAGAACAGCGGCTTTCCGAAAGGAAAGCCGTTTTTGTTACACCTCAGGATTCAACGGTTCCGCTTTTAGCGGTCTCGCCGCGATCCTGAGTTTCAGGCGCTGTTTTTATCCGCATAAAGACAAGGGCTTTGATAGCCAGAAGGACAATCAGAAAGATCCGCAAATAAAAGGAAGAAGTCAGGACAATAACGGGAATAATGAGAAGGCAGACAAAAAAATAAATGGAAAGCTTTTCTTTCTTTGTCAGACCCGTGGCGGTGATTCGGGTAATCCGGGGACCCAAAAAACGGTTGCCCATAATCCAGCGGTAAAGTCTTGAGGAACTTTTCATAAAACAAAAGGACGCCGCCAGCAGAAAAGGCGTTGTGGGAAGCACCGGGAGGACAATGCCGATAAGGCCCAGGGCAAGAAGGATAAAACCTGTAACAACGAGTAGGATTTTAGAAAGAGTCATGCCGCCTCCAGTCATTAGACGCGGACAGATGAGATTAAAACCGCGCCGTGTTATGTAATGCTAACATATTCTCTTGCCTAAAGTCTACCGTACATGGTATTCAAGCCGGCCGCGTGCCAAAAAGTTGCAGAATTTTAAAAAACCGCTTGACAATACTTGTTTTACCGTATATGTTAGTATTAGCTAACTAAATTAGCTCCTTCTAACATAAGGTGGTTATTTAAGTAAAAAAAGTACGTCGTTCCTCCTTGTCCCGCCTTACGCCAGGGCGGGACATTTTTTACTGAGAAGAACAGAACGCCTTATTTTCCAAGCTGTTTTTTTAGTTCGGCAAGCTCCTGGAACACAAGATCCAATTGCTTCTTCATCGAATCCCGTTCCTGCAAGATCATATGCAGTTCCCGGGTTATCGCGTCCCGCTCCTGTGCGACCGTGTTCAGTTCCTGAGCAACCGTGTCCCGTTCCTGAGCAATCGCGTCCCGCTCCTGCATAACCGCGTCCCGCTCCTGCGTTAAGCATCTGAGATCATACGCGGCCTGGGCCTGGTCCATAAGGTACTTGTCCCGGCTTATGCGCCGCATTTCTTCTACCTGGGATTGCGGTAATTCCAGAATCGCCTCTCCTGCCATGGCTATACCCTCCTCCATTTCCAGCAAGCGGTTTACCAGATTCAAACGCTCCGGTTCCGCCGCGTAACGCAAAAACAGCCCCCACCGTTCCTGCCCGCTGACCGCTTCAAGCGGCTTTTCCACCAGCTCTTCGAGCTTCTCCAATTCTAGCGTAATGACCGATGTTAGTCCACCAAGAGCTATCCCCTGGTCCTGGTCGTAGTACTCAAACGAATGAACCGCGTGGCGGTCCCGGTACAGTTTGTCCCCCAGAATGCTTATCTGGTAGCTTCGTTTTAATTCGGAAAACTCCCTGCCCCGAATATCCTGGGACGCGAAAAGCCTGCTGAGAAAATACTCGATTCTAAACGGCTCGCCTCCCTTTGGCCAGAGCGTCATTTCGATATTGGCCAATTCGCCTGAGTTAAAAGTACAGGCAATGTCGTAGCGAATCTGCCGGTCCGTCGCGGACTGGGCAGCCGGTTCGTTGGCGATAACCGTAACGATGTCCAGACTGCGCTGCAGCGTAGCCTCCAGCAGGGACCTGAGGGCCTTCCGCGAAGCCTCGGTTTCCTGGGTAAAAACAGCCTTAAAGATCTTGTCGTATCTAAGATCGACAAGCCGGTCTTCGGTAAGTTGTACTCTTTTCATAAGAATCCTCCGTATGTATATGGGTCGAGCATGAGCGTTGCTTGAGTTTTGGAGGATTTTTTTTACGATTTTTTAAAAAAAGGCC
>JAIRTD010000184.1 GCA_031255115.1 Spirochaetaceae bacterium
GTATTGATTCGCCGAGTTCCCGGGCGGTTTCCCGGGGGTCGTCCAGTTCAAAACTCAGGGCCGACGCGCTTTTCATGATACTATCATATCCTCCCTGTTTTTTGCGCACAAGCCCCAGCGGAACGTAGGCAAGCAAGCTGCTCTAGGTAACGCTGCTCCGGACAACGCTGCCCAGACAAAACCGGCGCTTTCAAGCCAAATTCAAATTTGTCCGGCGCCGGCGCCTGAAAACAGGTCCCGGCTGATTTTGTAAATACGGCTGGGCCTGCCCTTGGCCACGGTCTTTTTTTCGGCGATCACCTCGGCGAGGCCGTTTTTTACCAGGCTGTTCAAAAAGCGGTTCGCGTTGGCCACGGTTACCTGTAATGAACCGGCCAGGTCCTGGGTAGTCAGTTCGTCGCTTCCGCGAAAGTGGAGCGCCGACTGGATACGTCCTATAGTTTGAACGGAAAGCCCGCTCCTGGCGGCGATGTTTACCGCTTCGACCGGCCTATCGGCGCGGCCGCGCTCTTCCGCCGACGAATTCATCGTAATGAGGTTTCCGGCTTCCGTAACCACGGCGCTGTTCCCCAGGCTTTCCGCCGCCCCGCAGGCCTCCAGGGCGTTGCGCCTGGCGCTCATGATGTCCTGGCCGACGCCGTATCCTATCCTGATGTCCATGCCGAGGGCGCTGAACAGGTAATGCTTGAGCTGGCAGTTGCGGTAGCCGTTGGTTATCTTCCGCACAATACGCCTGGAACAGAGCAGCTCATAGCCCCGGGCCCGGGGATGAATCGTAAAATTCACCGCGAATTCTTTGCCGAATTCCAGAAGGGCTTTTTGCACCCTGACGCTTTCCGGGCTTACTTCGCCGTAGGCGCTTATTTCGCGCTGCGCCGAAAAAACCATGATTGACGCGGGGAAACTGTCGGCCATACGGTTTAGTTGAACCGTGTCCAGCAGTTTTTCGAGAATTTCCGTAACCCTGGTCTCGTCAGGATATACAAAGGCATAGGGAATTTTCGCGTCCTGCATGGCCTGGGCCACATACCCGTTTCTGCAAACCAGCAGCGAAAAACGCTTCCGCCGCCAGAATTCCTTTGCCGCGGCCTCTATCCGCCCTTCCATAGTCATAAAGGTCTCAAGGTTCAATCTTTCCAGATACCGCAGCCTGTCCTTTTCAAAATTATTGAAGTTTTTGTGAATATCGGCGAGAGACCGGGCCTCGTCCTGAAAAAGCAGGGTGGTGTCGGTATATACTTTTGCAAAATCAAGCTGCCTGTTTTCCGCCAGTATCAAAAAGAAGGTTTTGAAAAAATCAACGGTAAATCCGTCCAGGTAAAAAACCGGCCTGGTAAGCGGAGAAGGCAAATCATCGATAAACTTTTTCAACAGGGCGCTGTATACGCAAAATCCGTCATATTTAGGCAGATTCTTCCGAATCAGGGCTATAGAGGCGTACTGGGTAGGAAATTCAATAATATCGATAACGCAGCGCTCTTCCAGCGGGCGGACGAGTTTCTTCATGTATTTTGATAAAAAAGGGTAGGTCAACAGGGCGATCTTAGGAATCATAAAGAGCTCCTTGCTATTTAATAAATATAATAATCCCTGTTTTGGGATTATTGCAAGAGTTTTTTTTACTTTTTGTAAGAAAACACCGGAAAAACAGTAATATAATCCCTGAAATTACCGGTTTTCTCCAAAGCACAAATTTTACATGAGTTTCTAAAATAAATATTGACAACTGTATTTATTAAATATAATATTAAATTGTTTATTAAATACTATATAAAAATGTCGTTCCGGATGACTGATTTAAAAAGAGCGCTGTTCCGGAAACACAGCGGGACAGCCCCTGGAACAGGAGGCTTGCCATGGAAAAGGGCAGCAAATCTATCCACTATGCATGGTGGATTATGGCTATTGGATTTGTCCTGTATTTTTTTGTACAGGCGTTCACCAATCAGGTACCGGGGCTTTTTACCAAACCTATTTCCGCTGAATTCAATGTCCCAAGAAGCGTGTTTCTGCTTCACAATGTCTTTATGAACCTGGCGGGCTTTTTGGCCGCGCCGCTCTGGGGCAGGCTTTACAAGAAATATAATTTTCAGCGCCTGCTCGCCTTCTGTATTGTGATGACCGCGGTGGGCTTCTTCTTCCGTTCAATCTCGACAAATATCTACATGGTCATCGCCTCGGGATTTTTCCGGGGAGTGTTTTTTATCGGGACAACGATTCTGCCCATGGGGCTGCTTGTGGCCTCGTGGTTTGAAAAGAAGCGGGGCTTTGCCACAAGCATGATTACCGTGGCCGCAAGCCTTGGCGGCGTTGTCTTTAATCCGCTTATCCAGACCCTTATAAGTTCCAGCGGCTGGCGCGTGGCCGACCGGCTCTCCGGCATACTGGTGGCGGCCATGGCCCCGCTGGTGCTGCTCTTTGTGCGTTCCGATCCGGAAAAAAAAGGGCTAAAACCCTACGGATACACAGGCGCGGAAAGCGCGGCCGTGGAAGTGCCGAAGACCGGACTGACTGCAGCCGAGGCCCGCAAAACCCCGTCATTGTACTTTCTGCTTTTCGCGTCTTTCTCATCGACCTTTGTCGCCGGCGCCATGATGCAGCTTTCTCCCTATCTTACCGACAGCGGCTATGATCCGCTCTTTGCCGCCAGCGCGATCAGCATTCTTGGGGTTTTCTCTATCATCGGAAGGCCTCTTATGGGCATGCTCCATGATAAAGCCAAACCCGGCACCGCAGCGGCAATCATCTTTGTGTCCGCCGCGGCGGGCTTTCTCTGCCTGAACTTTCCCTTAAACAAATTTCTTCTGGGCGCGGCCATTGTCATCTGGGGTTTTAACAGCGGTATATCCCTGATTATGCCGCCCCTTTGGACCATGGAAGTTTTTGGCGCCAAAGACTACGCCGTGATATTCAGCCTGGTAGTGGCCATAAACCGTTTCGGTTCGCTGGCGGGCGGTTATCTCATCGGCCTGCTCCACGACCTTACCGGCAGCAACAACCTTATCTGGCCGATTTGCAGCGCCATGATGCTTATCTCCCTTGCCGGAATGATCTACAGCTTTAGGGCTTCAAATAAAAGAAAGGCCCAGGAGACCGTATAATCTAAGGCGGCTCACGCCGCCTATATAGGAGTTTTCATTAACGCTTCGCGTTAATGTTCGGTTGGATGTGGCGGCTCGCGCCGCCTATATAGGAGTTATCATTATGCAAAAAGTATTACATGACGCGTTTGTTATCGCGTATGGACGATCGCCCATAGCGAAGGGAGGCAAGAAGGGGGCGTTACGCTGCAGCCATCCTGTCGACCTTGCGGGGCAGGTGCTGCGGGAAGTACTCTCCCGTGTTCCCGGATTAAAGCCCGGAAACCTTGACGATGTCATTGTCGGCTGCTCGCGGCCCGAAGGAATGCAGGGAAATAATTTCGCAAGGCTTATCGCTTCCAGGGCGGGCTGCCCCTGGGATGTTCCCGGTCAGACCATTAACCGTTTTTGTTCTTCGGGCCTGCAGGCGATCAGCGCCGGGGCAAACATGATCATG
>JAIRTD010000212.1 GCA_031255115.1 Spirochaetaceae bacterium
CGCCGTTAATGCCCACCAGTATCGTTTGGGCTTCTTCGATTTGGGGAAGCTCCGCCGGGGCAGCCGCCAGATGATCTACAGTAACATTGGCGACGTACTGCTCGTAGAGCCTGTCCAGCGTTCCCTCGGCCCGTAACAATTCGATGCCCACGTTCAATTCCGCAAGCAGCTCCGCATCGGTATCCCGAAGAATCATCCGTAATCCGCTGTTTGGCCGGTTGGTGGAAATAGTATCCAGCTTCGCGTCTGCGGAAATCAGGAATTTACTGGTCTCCACGGTGGTTAGCATCGCGTCCACCCGCCTGGTTTTAAGAGCGGTGAGCAAATCATTGGTGGTAGAAAAGGCCCTAATCTCCGAAGGTAAAAACCCCCAATCATCCTGTATATTGCGGGGATTGACCAACACGGGAGACACCAGGAGGCCAAGCACCCGGCCGTCTAAATCCTGAAGACTCCGCGGTTCACCCCGAACTTCCCTGCGGGAACAGCCGGAAAAAGAGATGCTGCAAAGCAACATAGCCGCGACGAAAAGCCTGTGCTTCCTCATATAAAACTTCTCCTCCTCACTACGAAACGATGGCTCCTTCCCGAAACTCGATCACTCGGTTTGCCACGTCATAGTAACGGTCGTCATGGGACACCAGAACAAGGGTGCGTCCCGCCGCTTTAAGCTCCGGAACTATTTCCCGGTAATAGCGGGACCTGAATTCGGGATCAAAATCCGCGGCTGCTTCGTCCAGGAGAAGCGCAGGTCTGTTTTCCAGAATGGCCGCCAAGAGCGCCATCCGCTTCTTCTGGCCGCTTGAGAGGGCCGTGACGGGAAGTTTCCCGGTCTGTTCATAAGTTCTTATGAACTTCTCGACCTTTAACCGTTGGGCCCAATGATCCAAATCTTTTTTGTCAAAGCGCAGGCCGTAAAAATCGTCAAAAAGATGAAAATCTGCGAAAAGTATCGAAAAAAGGGAACGGTAATCCGCGCTTTTCAGGGAAGAGGCGGGCCTTCCGTCAACCAGGATATCCCCTTCGCCCGGGGGCAGCAAGCCTGCCAGGACGCACATAAAGGTGCTTTTCCCGCTGCCGTTGCCGCCCTTGATAATAACCAGTTCCCCCCTTTTAAGGAAAAAGTCCTCCACGTTCAGGGAGAACTCTTTTTGATCCCCCAATTCGGGATAACTAAATTTAAGCCCTTTAACTTCGATAAGGTTAAAATCAGGCGGATCGGGAGACTTTGAAAGATCCGCCGCCGCATCGCCGCCCGCCAAAGCGTCAAGCTGTTTTTCTATGACCCCTATTCTCAACAAGGTATTATTCGCCGCGTCTGCGGCGCTGACAAAATTCGTCAAAAGTCCGGCGGGGGAGGTACTAATCAGCGTTACCGTTAGTATCTCTACCAGTTTTGAGAGGTTTGTTGCCGCAAGAGCCGGAAC
The DNA here is from genome assembly GCA_031255115.1 of Spirochaetaceae bacterium. Taxonomy (GTDB): domain Bacteria; phylum Spirochaetota; class Spirochaetia; order Treponematales; family Breznakiellaceae; genus JAIRTD01. The sequence continues at coordinate 1,428 of JAIRTD010000212.1, forward strand.
GATAAAAACGATAAGACCCAGAGGGATAAAGATGCCTGCCTGGCTCAACACCAGGAGACTTACCCAGCGCCGTTCCGTTTGCTCAAAGCTTTCGGTTTTACGGGCGCTTGCGGGTCTTATGGTTTTTTCATAGAGTTCTTCGGATCGTATATTGTTCATCTTCAATTCGGCAAAGCCGTTCACCAGATTCTCCAGGGACAAAACAAAGGCGCTTGCCTCCTGGGCGTCAATTTCAAAACGTTTCTCCAGGGCGCCGCTCTGGAGTTTATGCACGAATACCAGCAGGCCGTATTCTACAAGGATGAGCAGCACCGCAGTCAAGGACAGGGTCGCCATATATGCTATCGCTATGGCGATAGTGACGGCCCCTGAAAAGGCGGTAATCACCAGGCGGGCGGCGTTGATGACAGCACTTTTATCTCCCCCCAGGGCAGCGTAGAGATCCGAAGGAGCAATTGTTTTAAAAGCGGTATAATCTATACGGCGCAGTTTGTCGATGAGACGGAGTTCCAAGTCTTCAATGGCGACATAGGCGGCGCCGGCGGCGGTTCTGATGGCAAAGGACTGGGTGATATAATACGCCGCCAAAGAACAGATGAAAAGCAAAAAACCCCGGACGGACAGGGTTCCTGTCCGTCCCATGCTCCCCAAGCCAATCTGCAAGGAATACATGAGAGCGCTCATGCAAAGCCCGTTTATCACGCTGACGATGACAACTGCTTTCTTATTCCTGCCCACATGGGCGCTCAAGAATCTTATAAAATCCAGGGCATTCATGTATTGGCTTCTTTACCAGATACGGATACGATATCTTTTTCCCGGGCAGGCTTAAAAACGGCCTTCTGTCTCGCCGGCTTGTCGTCTTTATCCCGTACCGGGTCAGTGGCCACCACCAGCAGCAAACCAATAACAGGGGTTAAGAGCAGGCTTGCAAAAAAATGCCCCCAAAAACCTAGTTTGCGGTTTCTTCCCAAAACGCCAATAACATAACACACCGCAATGTTCACTATCACAAGCAATACCGGCATAATTACTCTCCCTTTATCGTAGATGTTCCGCTTGCCTGGGGCAGGGTAGAGGCGTCATAATCCGGCATTTGCCCAATCTCTCCCAACAATCCATCCAGCCGCCGGAGGTATTCTGCGATACTCTCCATTTCCAGACTGGGACGCAGCTGTTCCGGCCCGGGGCTTTCCACTCTTTCTTCGGAGGAACTGCCCGCCAGAGTATCGGGATTCAAAATAAGGGGCAGGCCGTCTTTGTCCCCGATGATCACCAGCTTCGCATTGGGAGATTCAGCCAAACGCCTTGTAGCGTCTATGCCCTCATGGCGCAGGTAATTCCCCGTAAGCCCTTCGTTCATTATCCTGGCAGCGATGCGGACTCCCTCGGCATCAATATACCGCTGTTTGAAATTTTCAAAGGCCCGCTGCACATTGTAACGCTGTTCCAGGACCCCCTGCTCCGCGGCAAATTTCTCATTTATAGCGGTGAGCATCCGTTCTGGAAGTTCTATCTCCCGGAAGAGAACCGCCTGGAAATTAAAGGCCCCATTGTTGAGAAACTGCTGCACATAGGTGAGGACATCCTCCTCAAAGGTATACGCGCTAAAGGCGTCGCTGTAGAGATCGGGCTGCAAACCGGCGGCGGACCTGATGGCAGCGGTCATGGCCGGGGCTATGAGGATATTCTGATAATCGGGGCCGGCGCTTATATGGAGTTGGGCGGCGCTGTCGGGAAACACCCGCCATATTATGGAAGAATGGACCACCACTTTTAGCCCCCCAGCCACCAGCACCGTCACATCGTAATCAGCCTCCTGGGAACGGCAGTCGTACAGAAACATTTTATTCCAGGGCGGAATCA
>JAIRTD010000117.1 GCA_031255115.1 Spirochaetaceae bacterium
CAGGTTGCGATGGAAGTCCCTACGCCGAGCAGAAGCCCCAAATTGTTCCCGCCTGTTGTAAAATCGGTCATGGTTTCTACTTTTTTTGCACTCCGCAGTGCGGTAATTATGATAAAAAGAAAATATAAAACAAAGACAACAATATAAATAATCAAAAGTTCATCCTCCTCTTGCTGTTATCCCGTCTACAGTAAACGGGACCGGTCAATTTACACCAACTGTTTGCGTATCAACGCTTTTTCTTTGCGGCGTCAGGATTACAGGTAAACAGATTGCCTGTAGCGCCGAGTCTTTCGAGGCCTGATTTTTCAATCGCCCGCGCAATGGCGATATAGATTATCAAGCCGGCGACAATCGTCAGTATCCATACGATAAATGGAAATGCTGATATCATTTAACTCCTCCTTCTTTGCAGATTTAACGATCGCAATACGGAACCCGTATCATCCCCACGGTATATAAAAAGAACTGTCCCCAAAAAAGGGACAGCCCCCTTTGCCTTAGAGAAGCGGCAGAAACTCCGATTTGTGTTCCAGAGTATGCAGCTTATGGGTACTTTCTTCGCGTTTTACCAGTTCTATTACTTTGTCGTTAAACGGCGTGGGCAGGCCTTTTTCCCTGCCGGTCTTGGCGACAACGCCGTTGATAAAATCAATCTCTGTCGGACGCTTCTTTTCCAAATCCTGAAGCATGCTTGCCTTGAGCGCCACATGCTGGTCCCAGACTTCGTGATAGAACGGTATCTTCGACGGAATAGCATCCTTTGATTCCAGTTTTAATTGTTCAAAATCCTTGCCCTGCATTGGGGCCAGATGGATACCTGTGGCATTGGCGGCGCGTATGGTTTCGTCGGCGATATGGGCAATGCACTGTATCGTTACAGGATCGTTAAGCACTTCGCCAAAAGTTACCGCCAGGGCTGCCGACATTCCGCTGAAAGTAGCGTTCATCAATACTTTTGACCAGCGTACGGCCATAAGATCGGTGATTACTTCGACATGGCCGACATGGCTCAGTATTTCTTTTGCGGCCTGAATACGGGGCGTTATCTTTCCATCCATCTCTCCGATGTCAAAGGCAAATTTATCCATTGCAACCTGTGATGAAGTAAGGCAGGAAACGCCCGGGGCAATCCACGTAGCGCCCCAGCCGACAGCGCCGCCAATAGTCCGCTCCTTGCCTACGTATTCAGAAACAAAGGCTTCGGGAATGCCGTTTTGCAGCGTCAGTATGGTGCTGTTCGAATCCATGTGCTGTTTAAGTTTAGGCAGCAGGTCCTTCAATACGGTCTGTTTTGTCGTGAGTATAAAAAGATCGTATGTTCCTGAAAGTTCATCGATATGAAGCGCGGAAACCGGGGTAGAAAAGTTATAGGTTCCGGTTACCGATGCGCCTTTTTCTTTAAGCGCGTCTACATTTGGCTGATACGAATCAACAAGGTCTATTTGCAGGCCGTCCCGTGTAATACAGGCGCCGATAATAGTACCCAGTGAACCAGCGCCAATCAATGCTGTTCTCATAATATGCCTCTCCTTAAATAGTACGGATTACCGTGTGATACTCAAGATTTTTCTTGCATCTTCAGGCGTTGCCGGTTCGTTTCCGGCTATCCTGATTAACTCCGCCGCGCGCCTGACAAGCTGTGCGTTTGATTCAGCAAGCTGCCCGGCGGCAAACATGACATTGTCTTCCATGCCGACTCTGACATGTCCGCCCAGCGCGAGGGTGGCGAGCATAATGGGCAGATGGGCTTTGCCGATGCCGAGGGCGCTCCAGCTTGAACCTTCGGGAATGAGGTTTTTTAAGAATACAAGATTATCAACCGACGCTCCCATGCCGCCGGCCGCTCCAAGCACAAACTGAAAATGCAGCGGCGCTTTTAATATGCCCTGCTTGAGATAGTAGAGGGCGTTATATACCATTCCGGCGTCGAAGATTTCTATTTCCGGCTTGACATTGTACTCCTGCATTGTTTTGCCCAGTTGTTCAAGGAATTGAGGAGGATTCAAAAAAAGCGACTGGTGCATCCAGTTCATGGATCCGCAGTCATAGGACGCAAGCTCGGGTCTGAGTTCCCTGAGGTGGAGCTGCCGTGTCTCATCGGTTGCGGCCAGATCCCCCGAAGTCGTCAGGTTGAGGAGAACATCAACATCCTTGCGCGCACGGATGAGTTCTACGGTTTCCCTGAATTTGCGGACATCCATAGTTCCCTGTCCGCTGTCATCGCGCATGTGCAGATGCACGATAGAAGCGCCTGCTTCGTAACACTCAAAGACATCACGGGCAATTTCCTGGGGAGTTATAGGCAGAGCGGGATTATCCTTTTTGGAAGGCCACGCTCCGGTAAGTGCCGCTGAAATAATGGTTTTCATTGTATTAAGCTCCTGCATAAAATAAAGGTTACCGTATCTATGCAAGAACCATGCCAAGTCCTAAAACTGCTTTTTTACTGGCCTTTTTACGCAAATGGCAGTATAATGTGTCCGGAATTCAAACATATGATCTGATTGTGTGTTGATTTTGGACAACTACGAGGAGGAGAATACACAATGAGGAAAATACCCTTGGCGGAACTGTTAAAGGCCGGGATAGATTCGCTTTTTCTTTTTGTGATGATAGATACAAAAGGACTCATACGGCATCTCAGCAAAGCCTATGCCGCTATCCTGGGCATACCGGCAGAGGAAGCAATCGGACAGCCGGTAAAAAAGATAATTCCCACTACAGGGCTGCTAAGGGTTTTGGAGACAGGGAAGAGCGAACTGGGACAACTCTTTGTCCTTAAAAACGGCGAATCGACCATTTGTAACCGCATGGTAGTTTATGATGAAGACGAAAAAATCATCGGCGTTATGTCTATGGCTCTGTTCCCAAATATGGATCAACTTGCGCAATTTACCCTGCAACTGGAAAAACTGCAGAAAGAAAATGAATTATACCAGCGCCAGTTGGACGCCCTCAAACAAAACCGGTTCTGCATGGATTCTATAGTCGGCAATTCCCCGCAGATAAAGAAAATAAAAGAAACCCTCAAAAAGGCGGCAATGTCAAAACTGTGCGTACTGCTCACCGGCGAGACAGGCACCGGAAAAGAAGTCTTTGCAAACGCCATACACCAGATGAGTCCGCGCTGTTATGGGAACTTTGTAAAGGTAAACTGCGCCGCGATTCCAAACGAACTTTTGGAGTCGGAACTTTTTGGCTACGAAGGAGGGGCTTTTTCCGGCGCCGTAAAGGGCGGCAAACCCGGCAAGTTCGAACTTGCCAACAACGGAACCATCATGCTGGACGAAATCAACGAACTGCCGCTGCATCTGCAGTCAAAATTGCTGCGGGTTCTGCAGGAAAACGAACTTGAGCGGCTTGGCAGCACAAAAAGTGTTTCCCTTGACATACGGGTTATCTGCTGTACCAACCAAAACCTTGGCGCGTTGATAGAGGCAAACCGCTTTCGGAATGATTTGTATTACCGCATCAATACTGTTGAAATAGCCATACCCCCGCTCCGCGACCGGCGCGAAGATATTTCGCTGCTCTGCGACAGTTTTGTAAAAAAAATAAACTTCATGCACGGTTGTTATATTGAAGGTGTTTCCGAATCCATGGTGCAGCATTTTTTACAGTACAACTGGCCCGGCAATGTGCGAGAGCTGGAACATGTACTGGAACAGGCCTGCGTAATGACCGCGTCAGGCATCCTCAACGAAAGCCACTTTGATTTTTTTCTGCCCCGTGTTTATCCTGGTGCCGCGCCGCTTTCTCCTCTTTCAAAATTTGATGTTGCCGTAGAAGCGGTCGAAAAAGACGCTATCCTCAAGGCCCTGCAAAATACCAAAGGAAACAAATTGCAGGCCGCGGCGCTGCTTAATATTTCCCGGAGCAGGCTCTACGAAAGACTCAGGAAATACAATATCGAAGCTGTGTTTCGATCTGACAAATAAGGCGGCCTGTAATCCCTGAGCATACAGGTAATTTACAAACAGGAAAAGAACCCATACAATCATCGCTCGGAGGAAGATTCATGAACATTGCTGTAATTGGAGCGGGAACCATGGGGAGCGGAATCGCACAGGCCTTTGCCGTCTGCCCCGGATATACGGTAATACTCTGTGATGTAAATGCGGACTACGCCGAAAAGGGAAAGGGCCGGATTCGTACCGCCCTGGAAAAACTTGCGGAAAAAGGGAAAATGTCCAGACAGGCGGCGGACGAAGCTCTTGCGGCCATACGCACCGGAGCCAACAGCGCGGCATCGGATTCTGATCTTGTCATTGAGGCGGCTCTGGAAAATATGGAGCTCAAAAAGAAAATTTTTGGGGAACTGGCGGAGATTTGCGGACCGGACACTATTTTTGCCACTAATACCTCGTCCCTGTCAGTAACGGAACTTTCCGCGTACGCAAAGAGGCCGGTAATAGGGATGCACTTCTTTAATCCCGCGCCGGTAATGAAGCTGGTAGAGCTTGTGTCGGGACTTTCCACGCCGCCGGAACTGGCGGCAAAGATCAAAGCCATAGCGCTTGACATAGGCAAAACGCCGGTAGAGGTAAAAGACGCGGCGGGCTTTTTGGTCAACCGTATGCTTATACCTATGGTGAATGAGGCCGCCGGGATACTGGCCGAAGGATTGGCCTCCGCGGATGACATTGATACCGCGATGAAGCTGGGCGCGAACCACCCCATGGGACCGCTGGCTCTGGGAGACCTTATCGGGATTGACGTCTGCCTGGCAATCATGGAAGTACTGTACAGCGAGAGCGGCGACCCAAAATACCGTCCCCATCCCCTGCTGCGTAAAATGACCAGAGGGGGCCTTTTGGGCCGTAAAACCAACCAGGGCTTCTTTAAATATACTTAGGCCATAGACAAAAGGGCTTATAAGGGACTAGTCTTATTCTATGAACATATCTACCTATACCGTTAAACCGAAGCTTCCGGCTTCTTTAAAGCCGCTGGAGGAGATCGCCCGGAATTTGTGGCTATCCTGGAATTTTGACGCGGTTCAGCTTTTTATACGTCTGGACTATGAGGCATGGCTCAAGTCCCAGCAAAGTCCTACGAGAACTTTGGGCATGGTAAGCCAGGAGCGGCTGGAGAAGGCTGCCAAAGATGATTCCTATCTGGCTGCCATGAATGAGGTATACAACCGCTTTCAGAAGTACAAAAAAGGGGAAACCTGGTACCGGGGTTCAAAAAAAGATGTTGTAGCCTATTTTTCCATGGAATACGGGATGGATGTGTCCCTGCCCATTTATTCCGGCGGCCTGGGTATCCTGTCCGGGGACCACATGAAGACCTCCTCGGATATGGGGCTTCCCCTGGTCGGGGTTGGCCTACTGTACCGGCAGGGGTATTTTAGCCAGTACCTTAATGCCGACGGCTTCCAGCAGGAGAGCTATCCCGAAAACGACTGGCACAATATGCCGGTGGAACTCAAGACAGACAAGGCGGGCCCCATCAAGATTTCGGTAGATATAGCCGGTCAGGAGGCCTTTGCCCAGATATGGGAAGTCAGGGTAGGGAGATCGAGTCTCTTCCTTCTGGATACCAATATCGAAGAAAACACGCCGGAGATACGGAATCTAACTGCCGCCCTCTACGGCGGGGACAAGGAAACCCGTATCAGGCAGGAAATACTGCTCGGTATAGGCGGCATCAGGGCGCTTAGGGCCCTTGATATTAACCCCGGCGCCACGCACATGAACGAAGGCCACTCGGCCTTTCTCGGCCTTGAGCGTATACGGGAGTTTATTCAGGAAAAGGGTTTTAGTTTTGCCGAAGCCCAGGAAGCGGTATGGCCGACAAATATCTTTACTACCCATACGCCGGTTCCTGCGGGAAACGAGCGCTTCGATATAAGCCTTATGGAAAAATATTTCCATTCCTGGCCCCAGATGCTCGGTATTTCCTGGAAGGATTTTCTTGGCCTTGGCCGCATACAGCCTGATGATGACCATGAAACCTACTGCATGACGGTTCTTGCCCTTAAACTTGCCGCCTATGCCAACGGCGTGGCGCGGCTTCATGGCAAGGTGTCCCGGCTCATGTGGAAGGACCTGTGGCCCGGACTTCCCCTTGAAGAAGTGCCCATAGGCCATGTAACAAACGGCGTTCATCCCCGAACCTGGGTGTCCAGCAATATGACGGATCTGCTTGACCGTTACTTTGGACCCCATTTTGACGACGAACCCACTGATTTGGCAATCTGGAACCGCATGGACCGTATTTCCGACGAAGAACTGTGGCGCACCCACGAAAGGCGGCGGGAACGGCTTGTGGCCTTTGCCCGGGACCGTATCAGGCAGCACTACCGGCGTACCGGCGCTGTGGAACGGCGTATTCAACAGGCAGAGGACGCTCTTTCGCCCTACGCCCTGACCCTGGCCTTTGCCCGCCGTTTTGCCACCTACAAGCGGGGCAACCTGCTCCTGAGGGACCCGGAACGGCTGCTCCGCCTCGTGCGGGATAACGACCGCCCGGTACAGCTTATTTTTGCCGGAAAAGCCCATCCCATGGATATGCCCGGCAAAGAACTTATCAGAGAAATTATTCATTTTGCTGATAAATATGACGTTACAAGCCGCATCGTGTTTATCGAAAACTACGACATTACCGTCGCCCGCTACCTTACCGGCGGCGCCGACGTGTGGCTTAACACGCCCCGCAGACCCATGGAAGCGTCCGGGACCAGCGGCATGAAGGCGTCGATGAACGGCGTTCTTAACTGTTCGATACTGGACGGCTGGTGGGACGAAGCCTATAACCCCAACGTAGGCTGGGCCATAGGCCAGGGCGAAACGTATGAAGACACCCAGCTCCAGGACGACATAGAAAGCAAGGCCCTCTACGACCTTTTGGAGCGGGATATAATCCCCCTCTTTTACCAGCGGGGCCGGGACGGCCTTCCCAGGGAATGGATACGGCGCATGAAGGACTGTATGCGGGAGATAGGCCAGTCCATGTCCAGCCACCGCATGCTCATGGATTATTCAAACCAGTTTTACTTTCCGGCCCTCAAAAATTACCGGCGCATGGCCAAGGATGAATTTGCCGAAGCAAAATCCGTAGCGGCGTATATCCAGAAACTGCGGAACGCCTGGGGGAGCCTGCGCATCAACCGGGTCGAATCCAACGCCAGACCGGTAATGCACCGGGGCGACGCGCTTACCGTAACCGCCTCCATAGAACTTGCCGGACTCAACCCGGACGAACTGCGGGTAGAACTTTTCCACGGCACGGTTTCCAATCAGGGAGCGTCCATAGAAAACCCCAGACGGGCGGAAATGAAACCCGTAGGAAACGAAGGCAGCGTGTACCACTTCCAGGTTCGTATAGAATGTGAAGACACAGGCCGCCAGGGACATACGGTGCGCATACTTCCCAAGCATGAAGGACTGATAAGCCCCTATAAACCCGGGTTTGTCAAATGGGCGTAGCAAAGGGACGCCGCGTTTTATTCGTGGCGAGGGTTTAATACCCCGCGGCTCTGCCGTGGTTATAAAGGTATTAAACCTGAGTCCAAAACCTTATGAGAACAACAACCGCGTGGCTCTGCCGCGCGGTTGTTGATTCGCTGTACCATCATGAAGGGGGGCGCATTTCCATGCTTCCGCAGCGTAAGGGAGTTTTGCTCCGCAAAACTCCAAGCCCAAAAATATACGCATATATTTTTGGGCAGTCGTCGCGC
>JAIRTD010000147.1 GCA_031255115.1 Spirochaetaceae bacterium
GAAATAGAAAAGCTGTAGCGTTATTCTATGGTGTATAAAGAAGCAGAAAACCACGAGGGCGCGGAAGCTCGCCAGGCGCTTATATTCCTAAGCTGCCTGTGGGTGTCCGCGCGCTGCCCGCCGTCGCCCCGAATTGGGGGGTGGCGGAATACCGCGTCCAGCGGGATGGAGCCAGGGGGGCGCGGCGTTGACGCGGCAATTACGTGTGTTTGCGCGGAAAGAGCGCCCCCCTTCTCCAGGCGCATAGCAGGGAGCCGGCGGCTATTCGGCTGCCTGTACCGGGCTCACCGAGGCAAGTTTGCGGCCCCGGCGGGAAGAAAAGCCCACGGTTCCGTCAACCAGGGCAAAGAGGGTGTCGTCGCCGCCCCTGCCCACATTAACGCCGGGATGTATCTTTGTTCCCCGCTGGCGCACTATGATGGACCCGGCCCGCACATGGGAGCCTCCCGATGCTTTGACCCCCAGATAATGGGGATTGGAATCCCGGCCGTTTTTGGCGCCTGAACCGCCCCGTTTCCGTGCCATATTAGTTCCTCCGTTCAGAATGAATCGTTATTGTACAATATTCAGGATAGTCCCTGGCAACCGACCCAAGCCCTTCAAGCAAAAAAGCCCCGACAGCGGAAAGAAAATCCCTTCCCCGTTCAGTATAAGCGGCTTCAAGAGCGAATCGTCCCCGCTCCGGGGCTTCTCCCCGGACCTGTATCCCTTCCCTCCCGGAAAGGGTTGCCAAGGCAGTCCTGGCAAGGACAGAAACCGCGGCGCAGACTATATCGTCGCCCCGCGGCCCGCTTCCGGCGTGGCCCTCTATGCGGCAGGACCTAAGCAATCCCCCCTCATCAAGAGCCGCGTCGATCAGTATCATGCTATACCCCGGCAATATCCTGAATTCGTATATACGAATACTGCTGGCGGTGTCCCAGCTTGCGGCGGTAATCCTTCTTGGATTTATACTTTAAGACCGTAATTTTCGGGTCTTTTTTGTGCTCTTCCACCACCGCGGACACCCGGGCGCCCTCCACATAGGGGCTTCCCACCGTAACCGTGTCTCCCGACACAAGCAGCACCGAATCAATAGCCACTTCGCTCCCCACATCGCCGGTAATACGGTCAACCTTGAGCAGCGCGCCCTTTTCGGCCCGGTACTGTTTTCCCTTAAACTCAACTAAAGCGTACATATCATATCCTTATAGGCGAATTTGCCACAGACAGTGGACACTTATACCCCAAAAGCAGGTATAAAGTCAATAGGCGCCTGTCAAAAAGCAGCCTGAAGGGGGCGGCATTTCCATGCTCCGGACTCCTGACTGCCGCCGCCACTTCGCCGCCCCCTGCGTTCCATAAAAACCCGGCCTCTTAGCGTGGAGTTTTTTGCAGGGCAAAAAACTCCGAAAATAAAAACCCGAAGGGTTTTTATTCCACTACCCCCCAGGTTACCCCCGGTACCCCAGGTTACCCCCAAATTACATGGTCTCCAGAAAGGGTATGCAGACCAGTTCAAAGGCGTCGCGAAGCACCCTGAGGACGGCGCGGGAAAGGGCGAGTCTTGCGGCGCCCAGTTCGGCGGAAGGGGCGTTCAATATGGGACAGTCATGGTAAAAACGGCTAAAGGCTTTGGAAAGCTCGTAGAGGTAGGTGGCAAGAACCGAACTGTCAAGGGTTTCGGCCGCCTGGGCCACGGCGGCGCGGTAATTCCCCAGTATTTTGACCAGCTCCCATTCGGCGTCGCCGGAAAGCAGGGCGGCGTTAAAGGGGCCGTCGGCGGCAAGGCCCTGCGCCCCGGCTTTTTGCAGCATCGAAGAAATACGGGCTCCCATATATTGCAGGTAGGGGCCGGTATTGCCGTTAAACGAAAGGGATTCCTGGGGGTTAAAGAGCATATCCTTTGCCGGGGACACGGAAAGGAGATAGTAGTGCAGGGCCCCCAGGGCGATTTTTTCAGCCACGGCCAGGGGGTCGCCCACTTCTTCTTCCCGCTCCTTTTTCCGTATCTCCGCCAGGGCCATTTCTTTCAGGCTGTCGATAAGATCGTCGGCGTCCACCACCGTACCTTCCCGGCTCTTCATCTTTCCGTCAGGAAGGTTCACCATGCCGTAGGAAAGGTGGTACAGGTCCTTTGCCCAGGGAAACCTGAGTTTCTTTAGTATCGTAAAAAGAACCTGAAAGTGGTACTGCTGTTCGGAACCGACCACATAGACAAGCCGGTCAAAGGCCCAGTCTTCATGGCGGTATATGGCGGTGCCTATGTCCTGGGTGATGTAGATAGAAGTTCCGTCCTTGCGGAGCAGTACTTTTTTGTCGAGATTTTCGGCGCTCAGGTCCACCCACACAGAACCGTCGCCGGCGCGGTAAAAAATACCGGCTTCAAGGCCCTTGAGCACTTCTTCTTTTCCCAGAAGGTAGGTTTGGCTTTCAAAATAATACTGGTCAAAGGACACGCCGGTACGGGCATAGGTGGCCTTCATGCCGTCAACCGCCCATTGGTTCATGGTCCGCCACAGGGCGGTCGTTTCTTCGTCTCCCGCCTCCCATTTGCGGAGCAGTTCCCTGGCCCGCTCCTCGACAGCAGTATCCCCGGCGGCCATGCGGTGGAAGGCCACATAAAAGTCGCCGACAAAGTGATCGCTTTTGATTCCCTCGGATTCGGGGGTTTTACCTGCTCCTTGCTCTTTATACGCCAGCATGGATTTGCAGATATGTATGCCCCGGTCGTTAAATATGCAGACCTTGCGAAGCTCCGCGCCGGCGGCCTTGAGTATGCGGGAAACACTTTCGCCTAATACGTCGTTTCTCAGATGCCCGAGGTGCAGGGGCTTGTTGGTATTGGGGCTCGAAAATTCAACCATAATGCGCGAACCAACAAGGGTTTCGGGCCTTCCCGCGGGTTTTGACCGGTCAAGCAGTTCGGAAAGCAGGGCGGCGGCGCTTTCTCCCCGGTTGAGCCGCACATTAACATAGGGTCCCAGGGCAAAAACTTCCTCTCCCCCCTGGCCCGTCGCGTCAGACGCGGCGGCAAACCGCGCGGCAATGCCGGCGGCAATAAGCTGCGGGCTTTTCTTCAGCTTTTTTGCGAAGGCAAACATGGGAAAGCCCAGGTCTCCCTGTTCCGGCCTGGGCGGGTATTCGGCGCTGACCGAAGCGGTGTCTATACGTTCCGTTGAATCCGCTTCGGCAAGCAGAGCATTAAGCGCTCCGGCGATGCGGTGTTTCCAGATTTCCTTAAAATCAGCCATGCCTTCTTATACCATATAAAAAGGAATCCTGAAAGGTGAAGGCACGGCATCGGGCGCTAAAACCAGCCAAGGAGGGCCGCCATGCGGGTATAGCTTTTTCCTTCCCGGCGGTAGGAGCCAAGCCTGGCATCAGTAAGCGTGCAGTCTTCGCAATACGCTATATGGCGGACTCCCCGGGACTCAAGGAGCCGGGCATTGGCGCTTTGCAGGCCAAGGTAAAAATGAACACCGTCAGCGTCATCAAGCACCAGCGGTCCCGGAAAAGGATCAGGGGCCTGTTGGGCAAGGGTCCCGTGTTCTGGCAGGGGGCCGAGTTCCGATGCGACTAACTGTTCAAACTGCCGCATCCGCTCCGCGTCAACCTGATATGAGCGGCGTTGTATGCAGGGGCCGAGAATTACCGCCACGTTTTCAGGCCGGCTGTTCCAGTGCTTTTCCATCAGGTTCAGGGCTTCAAGCGCTATGCCGGTGCCCTTCCACCCGGAATGAACCAGGCCCAGCGCGCCTGACTTTGTATCCCAGAGAAAAACAGGGAGGCAGTCGGCCACGGTAACGGCAAGAACCGGAAACCCGGTAGAAGAACTTTCTCCGGCGGCCGTACCCCGAAGACCGCCGCCGGAAAGTCCGCCGGTAATCCCGCCATCAGCCCCATTGGCAGTCCCGTTGACGGCCCCGCCGGTAATCCTGTTGGCAGGTCCGGCGCTTACAAGGCCGTCGGCCTGTATGTCCCGCCTGTATCCCGCGCCGTCATGGCCCCCGGCCAGGACTACTTTCCGGGAATGGACCTGCACGCAGCTTCGTACCCTGTCCGGGTCAAGGCCCAGAGAAGCAAAGAAAGCGGTCCTGCAGGGATTGGGGGGAACAGAGACATAGCGCATATCGCCTGTCTTTCGGGAAGAAAGCACGCAGCGGGGGCCCCGGACCGGGGCGCCGTCAATGATAAAAGAAAACTCCGCCCTTTCCGCGGCGCCGGAAGCGGAGAAGCTGAGTCTGAAAGGATAGGCCATTATTTTCCCGTTTCCAGGAAGTTGACTTCATCAAGAAGTTTGAGGGCGCTTTCAAGTTTTTCCACGGCCCCGTCAATACGGCCGAGCAGCGCCGAACTGTTTTTTCCGCTGAGGGACTGTATGTTGGAAAGGGTATCAAAGATGCCGGTTGTGTCTCTGCGGAGTATGCCGTTAAGCACCTGCACCATGATCTTTAAGGCATCACGGGCATTGGTGATCATCTTCATTGATTCTTCGGAAGCTTCCTGGACCACTATCTGTATCTTGCGGCGCTTGACCGGCAGCGACGACATATCGCCCCTGGCCGCTTCGTAGCGCCGGCCGTAATCACCCTCTGATGAGAGGCGGTAATCAAAGCTCCGCACGGCATCGCCGATTTTCATCAGGTCGTTATACGCTTCGGTAAACTGGGTCCTGTTTTCCCGCTTGTAGAATTCACCGTCAAGCAGAATGGGCCTGAGCGT
>JAIRTD010000034.1 GCA_031255115.1 Spirochaetaceae bacterium
CCTGAGTGCAACACCTTATGAGAACAACATACCCCGGCCCTTTAGGCTAAACTTGACCCACAATTTTTCTGTCCCCCGCGGGGACGGGGAAAAGCCCGGGAAAAACATTTGGAATTCCCCGCCGGAGCGTATCGAAGATAGCGAAGGCGGATTCTACAAGCGTTTTTCCCGGGCTTTTACCCGTCCCCGTAGACATAAGATTTTGTGGGTCAAGTTTAGAATAGCATATTGCCCCCGGCGCGCAAAAAGAACGGCGTGTACCGCGTTTGAGAACCCGGGGGAAGGTAGCTTGCGGACAAAGAACGCATGGGGTAAGGTATAGTATGCGGAAGGCTATAGTCCCCCGTTTTATGGGGCTCCTTTTACTGTATTCACTTGTCCTCGCGGCCCTGGTGCTTATTCAGTTTTCCCGGAGAAGCTCTTTTACCCACAGAATGGGAAACCTTGTGGTTAGGGGATATTACGCGGACGAATCAAACGCCGGGGAGGAAGACCAGGACGAATCATCGGGCCGGGAAAACGACTATGCCCTTGCCGGTGAAGCCAGCGTGCTATTCGGCGGCATAGAATTCAGGGTCTCAGGCGACGACGGCCTTGTCATGACCGGAAAAGACGGGACCCTTGTAAAACTGTTTCCTGCTTCCATGCGGCTTGACGAAGAACAGGTCCGCTTTCATTTTTCAGAAGAACTGAGTCTGGAATTCGGCGTACACGCTCCCGGCGGCAGCCAGGAACTCAGGATACAGGGAGCGCTTCCCCAGGACATGGACACCCTCGAAATTCCCTACCGGCCCTTAAGGTCTTCCCGGTCGGGAGACGGCGCCGACGGCCAGTTCGTGGTTGCGGTTTCGGGGGACCGTTATACCTTTACCAATACCAATCTTGACGAGGCAAGGCGGCGCCTTGTGCTTTCGCGGGAAAGGCCCAACGCCTATTACGGACTCATCCCCGAAAAGAAACCCTTTAATGCCCAGGATTACATACTGTCCGACGCCAGGGATACAAACACCTATAACGTCGCCATTGCCAGGTGGCGCGGCCAGGCTTTTTCTCTCTGGAGCCGCACCATAGGCAATAACCCCACGGAAAAAACCGTTGCCGCCTATCTTGGCGAATCCCTTCCCCAGGGGAATTACCGGCAAGCCGTAGCGTCCATACCCGCGTCTTTCCTTAACAGTAACCAGAGAAGCCACTATTCATCAGCGTACCTGGGAAGGCTCGACCTGGGGCTGCGGGCCATAGCGGCAAGCGACAGGGAATTCCTCAGCAGGATTTCGCGCCTTATCAACGAAAAGTCCCTGGAATTTTTGCAGGAAAGCCATTGCATATACAACCTTTCGGTACGGGGCGCGGAAACTTTTCTCAACGACTGCATTGCCATCCTAAAGTCCCAGACCACAACCCCGGAAATCGACGAACTCCCCGGCATCTTTGAAGGCTGGACCGACTGGCAGAGACTCTATCCGGGAAGGGAAAATCCCTTTGAACCCCTCATTGCCCAGGCCTGTTCTCTGGTAGCCGAAACAATACAGAAGTCTTTTGAAGGCGACATGATTCTGGTGGTGCAGCATAACGAGGCGGATACAGAATACAACCTCCGCCTGGGAAGCGCCCTTGCCGCCTACGGCGTGGCCGCAGACAGAGAAGACTGGGCCTTTGTGGGCCGCTCGATAGTCATCACCGTACTCAATCTTTCAGGCGATTCAGGTTCGGCGCCGGTAAAGATACGCTTTAACCCTGACGGCAGCCTCCAGAACACCGCCGAAAACCGCGTGGACCTGGCAAGTCTCTACCGTATCCTGGAGAACAGCACTTACGCTCCCCGCGCCCTGGCCATAACTGCGGGAAACCCCGGCATGTGGACCTGGACGGCGGCCGCTTCTATCTCGTCCCGGAATACCCAGACAGCCCTTGAGATCGCCGTAAACTTCCCCGCAGGAGAAACCCACTACATGATCATACGGGGCGTGCGGCCCTTTGCCAAAATACAGCTTTACGATATTGATTACAGAACCGACCCCCAGTTTGAACGCTACGACTCTTCGGGCTGGGCCTATTCGCCATCGGAACAAACCCTGATCATCAAGATGAAACACAAAACCCAGGTTGAATACGTAAGAATTTTTCACCAGCCCCCGGCCGCTCCCGCCCCCGCAACACCGGCTGCCCCTCCGGCTGGGCCCGCAACATCGGCTGCCCCTGCTGCTGCTCCGGCAACACCGGCTGCTCCCACAACATCGGCTGTCCCGGATGCTTCTCCGGAAAATTAATAAAAGGAGTTATACATGGAGCTTTACAAACGAACTATTTTTAGCATGTTCAGGGGAGTTATCATATCGCCCTTGAGTGGAATTCTTGTATACCTGCTGGCCCAGATTTTTTTGCCGGTCACGCTTTGCGCCGTTTTAGGCATAGTAGTAGCGGCCCTTCTTATGTATATGGCCGTCTTTAGCGAAAATATTCACTTTGAATTAGAAGATAACGGTACATTCAGGTATTATAAAAAGGGAACCCTCGAAAACACCTTTGAGCTTTCAAAATGCCGTATAGGATATTATCGTAAAACAGAATGGGGCATTTTTGGAAATAACAATATCGACCTTAAAATACTGGACGCCAAAGGGGAAGAAACCAAAATTGAAGCCGGCCCATTGGGAACAGGCCAGTTTGAGGACATGTTCGAAGAAATGGAAAAACACACCATAAAGAATGTAGAAGTATTAGCAGCCACGGAAAAATAGTCCTGTGCCAAACAGCAATTTTTTAAGGAGGAATGTACCATGGATTTTATAAACTTGCCTTCGCTGTTCCAACAGAATAAACAGAT
>JAIRTD010000164.1 GCA_031255115.1 Spirochaetaceae bacterium
AATTTGAAATTGTCAGAGAATTCCGATTTAAGTGTTTGTCAGGTAAGGAATTAACTAATTCCACACCTGACAAACTCAAATCTATGGAGTTTAAGCAAATCTATCCGGCGTTTGCCGGAAGCCTAGACCAGTTCCCGGGCCCTGTGGCAGGCGGCTTCTACCGCTTTCATCACCGTGCCCCTGAAGGCCCCTCCTTCGAGGGCGCTGATACCGGCTATGGTGGTTCCTCCGGGAGAGGTAACCATGTCCTTGAGTTCGCCTGGGTGTTTGCCGGTCTCTTTGACCATGATCGCCGCACCCAGGACGGTCTGTGCCGCATAACGGAGGGCCTTTTCGCGGGAAAGTCCGGCCATCACGCCGCCGTCGGCAAGGGCTTCGATAAAAAGATAGGCAAAGGCGGGGCCGGAACCGGAAAGACCGGTAACCGCGTCCATGTACTGTTCGTCGATACGGTCAACAAAGCCGGCGGCGCCAAGGATTTTTTCGAGCTCGGCGATTTTTTGGGAAGGGAAATTCGGCGAGCTTGCCAGGGCGATGACTCCCTGGGAAACAAGGGCCGGGGTATTGGGCATGATACGGGCCACCGGAACCGAAGCAACCGGCGCGCGTTCAATGGGCACGTCGGTCTTTGAGCCGCCCACTATGGCGAGAATCTTCCCGATAGACCAGCCC
The DNA here is from genome assembly GCA_031255115.1 of Spirochaetaceae bacterium. Lineage (GTDB taxonomy): Bacteria > Spirochaetota > Spirochaetia > Treponematales > Breznakiellaceae > JAIRTD01. The sequence continues at coordinate 673 of JAIRTD010000164.1, forward strand.
GCCGCCATGGACACCAGAGCCGCGGGTTTTCCCTGGGCAAGCCTTTCCCGCAGTACCGGGGCTATTTCGGCAAGCACCGAAGGAAGCACGCCGGGTTTTACCGCCAAAAAGACAAAATCGCCTTTCTGGGCCGCTTCGATATTATCTTTGTAGACCACGGCGTCAAGCGTCTTTGCCGCCGCTCCGGCCTTGTCCTTATCGGCGTCTGAGAAGCCTATGTTTTTGCTTCCCGATACCTTGGCAGCGCCGCGCATCAGGGCCTGGCCCATATTCCCGCTGCCTATACAGGCTATAGTAACTGGCATATACACCTCTTACTACAATTATGATCATATTGGCGTATCTGGACAAGGGATTATGTACACACACATTGGTTTATCTTCTGCGTAATTTGCCCGGCGGCGCGCTCAGGGGCCTATAAAGGCCGTGGCTTCCTGGGCGCCGGAAGCGAGGGCCTCAAGCGCCCCGGGTTTTCCGCCGTGGGCAAGTATCATGGGTATGCCGTAGGCAAGAACCCTGGCGGCGGCTTCAATCTTGGTGGCTATACCGCCGGTTCCAAAATCATTGCTGTTCCCCATGCTGATATGGTCCTTGAGCGATGAAAGCTGCTTTACTTCTTTGACCAGCGCCGCGTCAGGGTATTCCTTGGGGTTTTTGTCGTAGAGGCCGTCTATGTCGCTAAAAAGTATCAGGAGATCGGCGCTCCAGAGTACCGCTGTCTGGGCGGCCAGGGTGTCGTTGTCGCCTATTTTTATTTCTTCAACGCCGACCGTATCGTTCTCGTTGATGATGGGAATGATGCCTTCGTCAACAAGGGTAAAAAGGGTGTTTCGCATATTGAGGGTTCTGATTGAATCGCCGAAGTCGTCTCTGGTAAGGAGTATCTGTCCTATGCGTATGCCCTGGGACCCAAAGGCCCTGCTCCAGGCGGCCATGAGTTCGACCTGGCCGACGGCGCAGAGCGCCTGTCTGTAGTGGAGGTCTTTTTTCCGTTCCCATTTGTCCATGGCCGAGAGTCCGGCTACCTGGGCCCCTGACGATACCAGCACGATCTGTTTGCCCCGGCGCGTGAGATGGGCCGCCTGGACGGCGAATTCTTCCATAAAAGAAACATTGATTCTGCCCGCGCTGTCGGCAAGGGTATTGGAACCGATTTTGATGACGATTTTTCGCGCTGTTTCTATCAAATGGGCAATCATGAAAATCCTTGGTTTAAGGGGAACGCGCCGGGCGCTTTCTCCGCGTGTGCGTTCAGGTCCGTATCTGGCCTGATCCTGCTATACGATACTTTATTGTTGTCAGGGCCTCAAGGCCCATGGGACCACGGGCGTGAAATTTCTGGGTGCTGATGCCGAGTTCCGCGCCAAAACCGAACTGCCCGCCGTCGGTAAAACGTATCGACGCGTTGGTATAGACACAGGCGGCGTCAACGCGGCGCTCAAAACGCTCCGCGGCCTCAAGGTCCTTGGTGAGTATGGCTTCAGAATGTCTGGTTCCATAGCGGTTGATATGCTCTATGGCTTGGTCAACAGAATCCACGGTCCTGACCGCCAGTATGTAGTCAAGAAATTCGGTTTCCCAATCCGCCTCGACTGCGTCGGTAAGGGCGAGTCCCGCGGGAACTTCTCCTATGGCAGCCCTGGAAGTTCCGTCGCAGCGAAGTTCGGCCTTGCCGGCAAGACGTTTTGCCAGAAGGGGCATGAGGGCGCCGGCCGCGTCTTTGTGGACGAGGACTGTTTCTACGGCATTGCACGCGCCGGGCTTTTGCAGTTTGGCGTTGGCGATGATCTCAACGGCGTTTTGCATATCGGCGCTGGGTTCCACATAGATGTGGCAGTTTCCCTCGCCGGTTTCTATTACCGGAACCCTGGCGTTGTCCACTACCCGCCGTATCAGTTCCTTTCCCCCCCGGGGAAGCACCACGTCCACCCTGCCCCTGGCGCTGAGTATGAGGTCCACCTCATCCCGGCTTCCGGAGGCGGCAAGGGCCACCGCGTCGGCTATGCCGCCGCCTTGAACAAGGCCCTCCTTGACAGCGTCAACCAGGGCGCGGTTTGATTCCAGCGCGGCCGACGAGCCCCGGAGCAGTATGGAACAGCCGGCCTTGTAGGCAAGGCAAAAAGCGTCGGCGGTAACATTGGGCCGGGACTCGTAAATGATTGCCGCCACTCCCAGAGGAACGGTGATCTGTTCGACCACAAGTCCGTTGGGCAGGGTCCAGCCCGCCCTGACCCTGCCTATGGGGTCCTCCTGGCGGGCAACAAGGGCTATTCCTTCTATAATATCGTCAATGCGACTGTTGGTAAGCAGCAGCCTGTCTATAAGGGCGTCCTTCATGCCGTTTTGCCGGGCCTTTTCCGCGTCGGCCTCGTTGGCGGCAAGTATGGCGTTCCGCCTTGAGTCAATGGCCTTCATTACCGCGTAGAGCGCCCTGTCCTTTGCGGCGCGGTTTTCCAGCGCCAGCTTTGCCTGGGCGGCCTTGAGGGAATCGAATAACGCGTCAAGGGTGGTCATGGGTTTTATACTCCATAGATTTGAGTTTGTCAGGTGTGGAATTAGTTAATTCCTTACCTGACAAACACTTAAAATCGGAATTCTCTGACAATTTCAAATTGCCAGAGAATAGTATAGGGCATTTTTCAGTATCTTGGGTAGTCATACAAGCTCTATAATGAATATACTTTATATTATGAAACCATTTAAGGGAATGATAGGCTTCATAATGGACGAGGAACGTGTTCCCGAAGGCGCGGGAGAGTGTATCAGAGAAGCCGGAGACGGACGGGAAGTAAAAATAGTCTCCAAAGGCCGGGAGCTTGAGGGGGTTCTGGATACTATCGAAATACTTTTTGGCGACGTGCCTTTCGGCATGCTGCCCCAGGTGCCCAATCTCGCGTGGGTGCAGCTCTGGTCCGCAGGGGCCGATCAATTACAGAAACATCCTGAGGTAAAATCGCTTCCTTTTATGCTCAGTTCGGCGTCGGGAATACACGGAAACCAGATGACCGAACATCTTTTTGCCCTCCTCCTCGCCTGGAACCGTTCCCTTCCCGCGGCCTTTGAGGCCCGGAAAAAGCGTGAATGGCGCCGTTTCTCGGATCACCAGGTTTTTGTGCTTACCGGCAAGACCATGTTGATTGCGGGCTATGGGGCAATAGGCGAAGCGGTCGCGCGCACGGCCCTTTCTTTTGGAATGAAGGTAATCGCCCTGCGGCGTACCGTCTCAAAGGGCGGAGCGTTGCCCGGTGTACTCCTCGAAAACGCTTCGCGTCTTGGAGATTTTCTTCCTGAGGCGGATTATGTGGTTAATATACTTCCTTCCACAGGGGAGACCTTTCATCTTTTTGGAAAGGCCGAATTCAATATGATGAAGCAGAGCGCGCTCTACGCCAACATAGGCCGGGGCGCTACTACCGACGAAGAAGCCCTGATTGAGGCGCTTAAAACGCGGCGTATCGCAGGGGCCCTGCTTGATGTTACCGAAACCGAGCCGCTTCCGCCTGACTCTCCTTTGTGGGACATTGATACGGCGCTGCTTACCGGCCATTATGCCGGCATGCACCCTGACTACGGCGCTCTTGCCCTGGAAACGGCGCTTGACAATCTCCGCCGTTATGTGCAAGGGAGACCGCTTTTGAATCTGGTTGACAAGGAACGGGGTTATTAAATGATCATCGGCATTGATATAGGCAGCACCACCACCAAGGCGGTCGCGTTCAAAGACGACGGAACCATGATACGGGTAAAGACGAGGGGCCTTGACGCCCTGACTTCGGCGTCAGGGGCTCTGGGCAAGATAACCATCGAAAACAATATCGGCATAGGAGAAATCGGGCAAATCAATATTACCGGCGTGGGCGCGGAAAAAATAAACGCCGATATATTCGGAATCCCCACAAAAAGAGTCGCCGAATTTACCGCCATAGGCATGGGGGCCCGGTATCTTTGCAGTCAGGACAGGATAATCATCGCCAATATCGGAACCGGAACAGTCATCATCGAAGCCGATAAAGAAAACATAAGCCACTTCGGCGGAACCGGCGTAGGCGGCGGCACCATCATGGGGCTTTCAAAGAAGCTGCTCCAGGTTGACAATTTTGATTCGATCATAGAACTTGCCTCAAAAGGCGATCTTAAAAAGGTCGATCTCCTCATCGAGGATATAGCCGATACGGAAATCGGGTATCTTTATAAGGATGTAACGGCGGCGAATTTCGGGAAGATTTCGGATAACGCCTCGCGGGAGGACCTTGCCCTTGCCATATTCAACATGGTATACCAGGTCATCGGCATGCTTGCCGCCTTTGCCGCCAGGAGCCGCGGCCTGAACACCGTCATTGTTACCGGCAACGGCAGCAATAATCCCATCGGACAAAATATACTCGCCGGGTTTAACCGCATGTTCGGCATTTCGTTTGAGTTTCCAGATCATGCCGAATACACCACCGCCATAGGGGCGGCGCTTGATGTTACCGGCTAACGCATTTTACGGGAGGTATTAAAATGCCCTGTGCAGACAACGAATCCGAAAAATCCGGAGCGGCCCAAAAACTTGATCTCATACGCCACTCGGTGAGCCATATCATGGCCCAGGCGGTAACGGCGCTTTTTCCCGGAACCCAGGTGGCCATAGGCCCTTCAATCGAGAACGGCTTTTACTATGATTTCCTTCTCCCCGGAGCCATAAGCGCCGAGGATCTTCCTTCCATTGAGGCGGAGATGAAGAAGATCATTGATTCCCGCCAGGATTTTGTCGAGGTGGAAGTGAGCCGGGAAGAGGCAAAAAACCGTTTTGCCGCCGAGCCCTTTAAGCTCGAACTTATCGACGAGCTGCCCCAAAACGAGCCTGACGGAAGGCCGGTCAAAATCACCATATACGAAAACAGGGATGCCGAAGGCAAGCTCCTCTGGGCCGATCTCTGCCGGGGCCCCCATGTAAAGAACACCAGGGAGATCAATTCCGCGGCCTTCAAACTCATGAACATAGCCGGCGCTTACTGGCGGGGCGACGAAAAGCGGCCCATGCTTACCCGCATTTACGGCACCGCCTGGGAAAATCCCAAGGACCTTAAAGCCTACCTCAATTTTCTTGACGAAGTTGAAAAGCGCGACCACCGCAGGGTGGGAAAGGAGATGGACCTCTATTCAATCCATGAGGAAGCCGGAGCGGGGCTTATTTACTGGCATCCCAACGGCGGACGCATGCGGGTTGCCGTCGAAAATTTCTGGCGCGCCGAACATTACCGGAACGGCTACGAAATACTGTATACCCCCCATATCGGAAAATCCTGGCTTTGGGAGACTTCGGGCCATCTGGGTTTTTACAAGGGCAATATGTATTCGCCCATGGAAATTGACAACCAGGATTACATTATCAAGCCCATGAACTGCCCCTTCCACATCATGATTTACAAGAACAAGGGAAGGAGCTACCGGGAACTTCCCCTGCGCTGGGCGGAGCTGGGAACCGTGTACCGCTATGAGCGGAGCGGTGTGCTTCACGGGCTGCTCAGGGTCAGGGGCTTTACCCAGGACGACGCCCATATTTTTTGTACCCCTGAGCAGATGGAAAGCGAGATACTCGAAGTTCTCAGGTTCAGCCTCAGAATATGGAAGGTGTTTGGCTTTAAGGACATCAAAGCCTATCTCGCCACCAAACCAAAAGAAAGCGTAGGCGAACAGAGCCGCTGGGACGCGGCGCTTGAAAGCCTCCGCAAGGCCGTCAGCGCCGAGGGTCTTGAGTACGAAATTGATGAGGGCGGCGGCGCTTTTTACGGCCCCAAGATAGATCTTAAAATTAAAGACGCTCTGGGCCGCGAATGGCAGATGACCACCATCCAGTTTGATTTTAATGAACCTGAACGTTTTGACATGACCTTTGTGGACGCCGACGGCCAGCACAAGCGGCCCTATATGGTACACCGCGCCCTCCTCGGCAGTCTTGAGCGTTTCTTCGGCGTTTTGATAGAACACTTTGGCGGCGCTTTCCCCGTATGGCTTGCCCCGGAACAGGCCGCGGTCATTCCGGTTTCGGAAGCCTTTAACGCCTACGCAAAGCAGGTAACGGCGGAACTCAAGGCGCTGGACCTGCGAGTGTCGGCGGAGCTTGATGATTCGCGGCTTAACGCGAAAATCCGGGACTGCCAGAACAGGAAGATTCCCTACATGCTCGTGGTGGGCCAGCGGGAAGCCGACGAAGGCGCCGTGTCCATACGGCGCAGGGACGGAAAGCAGATGGTCATGAAAGTTTCTGAATTTGCCGATTACGCCCTTAAAAAAGCGGAATCCCGGGACCTGGAACTGTAAGCGCTTAAAGCAACACCTCAAGGCAACGCCTCAAAACAGCGGGACATTTTGGTTTTACTGCCGCGGCGTTTCTGTTTGTGGCATCAGGCGGCCGGGAGGCCTGCCGCCTGAAGGACCAGGCTTCCAAGATTAAACACCAGAAAACTTACTATCCACCCCAGGAGAAAGAGCGCCACGATTTCAAAGCCGACCCATTTCCAGCCCAGTTCGGCCCTCATGGTTGCCAGGGCGGCAAAGCAGGGCGGAATAATCAGTATAAAAAGCATCAGGGAGAGGGCGACAAGGGGCGACATGGCCGGATCATTCCGTATCGCGTAACGGAGCCCTTCGCTTTGCTCGTCTTCTCCGGAGCCGACCCGGTAGAGTATCCCCATTGTCGAAACAATTACTTCCTTGGCGGCAAAACCGGTTACCGACGCGACAGAGATTTTCCAATCAAAACCCAGGGGCTTAAAGGCGGGCTCTATGGCCCTGCCGAGTTTGCCCGCATAACTGCGCCTGAGCCCTTCTTCGGCTATGGCGGTTTCGAGAAAGGCGGCCTGTTCGGATTCGCCGGCCAAAGGATGAGCGGCGGTATATGAAGCAAGCATATCCGCGCGCTCGGCGCCGCTTAATTCATACCGGGGAAAAGTCGTAATGGCCCAAATGAGAATCGCCGAGGAAAGGATGACCGTGCCCGCTTTTTTTATGTACTGCCAGGTCTTTTCCCAGACATGCCAGAGTATGCCCCGAAGCGTAGGAGCGCGGTAGGGCGGCAGTTCCATCACAAAGGGCGTGGGATCGCCTTTCAGCACAGTGTGTTTAAGCAGCAGCGCCGACACCAATGCCAGGACCACGCCCGCGACATAGATGAGCATCACCATGTTCGCCTCGTATCCGGGAAAGAGCGCCGCGGCAAGCAGCACATGCACGGGGAGCTTTGCCCCGCAGCTCATAAGGGGCGTAATAAGCACGGTAATAATACGGTCCCGCCTGCTTTTTAAAGTACGGGAAGCCATAATCGCCGGAACCGAACAGCCAAAACCAAGCATCATGGGAAAAATAGACTGCCCGTGAAGCCCAAAGGCGTGGAGCAGTTTATCAGTGGCAAAGGCCGCTCTGGCCATATAGCCCACATCTTCAAGAATGGAAAGAAGAAAGAAAAGAATCACAATCAGGGGCACAAAGGAAAACACGCCGCCGACGCCGCCTATGACGCCGTCCACAATCAGCGAGCGCAACACCTCGCCGGGAATGATCTGTTCAAATAGCGAACCGAGAAACGTAAAAGCCGACTCAAGCATCGCCGTCGGATAGGAACCGATGATAAAGGTAAGCTGAAACACTAACCAGAGAACGGCGATAAAAACCGGCAGGGAAAGAAAGCGGTTCATAATCACCCGGTCTATGGCCTGGGTCAGCGAAAAGTCAACGGTTTTGACAAGCTCAAGCGCCTCCTGTACCGCGCCGCGTATATAGCCGTAGCGCTGCTCGGTAACAATAATTTCGGCATCCTTGCCAAAGTGCTTTTCTATCCAGACAACCGCGTCCCGCGCGGCGGAGACAATGGCTTCCCGCTTATCATGTTCGGCAAGCCGTTCATAGGCGTTGGCGTCTTTTTCGAGGAGCTTAATCGCCATCCAGCGCGCCGGATACCTGGCGGAAAAACGGGTATCAGCATCAATAAGCGCCGAAAGCCCGGTCAGCTTTGCTTCAATCTCATTGCCATATTGAATCATGCGCCCGGTTTCGTACTGTCCCGAAACAAGCGCGTCAATACAGTCAAGAAGCGCCTCGGTTCCCGTTCCCTTTGACCCGACTGTCTTAACCAGCGGAATTCCCAGAGCACCGGCAAGCTGCTTGACGTCTATGCGTATGCCGTTTGCCTCGGCCTCGTCGCTCATATTGAGAGCGCCGATAAGCGGAATCCCCAATTCCTGGAATTGGAGGCAGAGGTAGAGGTTTCTTTCAAGATTGGTTGAATCAAGAACATCTATAATGAGATCGGGTTTTTCTTCCAGAATGAAGTCCCGTGTAACAACCTCGTCCAGAGAATAGGCGGTAAGGCTGTAGATACCGGGAAGGTCGATAAAACGGTACTGCCGCTGCCCCCGTATCCTTATCCCCTCGCGCTTTTCCACCGTAACGCCGGGATAATTCCCCACCTTGTGGTGCGCTCCGGTAAGGGCGTTAAAAAGCGTTGTCTTGCCCGAATTGGGATTGCCTGCCAGGGCAATGCGCAAGACCGGTTTATCCAAACCCAAAGACTTATCCATTATGGGAAATCATAGTTGCATCAGTCTCCTCGACTTCAATACCCTCGGCCTCATAACGCCGAATCAGAATATCATAGCCCCGAATCCGAACCTGCACCGGTCCCCGGAAAAAGCCCTTCCGTACAACCCGGCCTTCGGTTCCCTCGGTAAAACCCATGTCGGCCAAACGTTTTCCTACTTCTTTTTTCAGCACTACCTGCTTTACATTAAAAAACGCCCCGTTGGGAATATCTGATAAACGCATTATCTTCCTTTTGTTTTAATCCTGATACCTTCTATAGTACTAAAAAAGCGGAACATTTTCAATAGACCGGCTGTGCCGGAGGCGGGTCCGCGCCAACTCCTTAAAGCCGGTAACAGGAGACTAATCGTATAACGGAATCTGCAAGCAATGTTAATTGATGCTGTTCCTGGGCCCGGTTGGTTTTGAAACGGTCTCAACGGATTGCCAACGGTATGTGTTTAGGCTAGGATTAGGAAATACTTACAGGAGGCGCTTGTGGATAT
>JAIRTD010000153.1 GCA_031255115.1 Spirochaetaceae bacterium
TTTCTTCGTACAATCATTTTATGGATGTATCGAAGGAGTTTTTTATCGAAGGGAGTACCGCCGGCGCCTATCAGACGGCCCTTGAACGCGAATACCCCGGCGCCTTCCGGCCCGAAACACTGAATGTGCTTTTCCGGGATCCGCTGCGGGACAAGCTCCTTGTTGACGGCGGCGAGGTGCTGGCCCATATTCTTGAGCGGGGGATTTTTGCCCTGCCCCGCGCCGGGCTTGAGCAGTACAATGCCGGAGAGGCCGAAATCCTCTACGAGAGCGGCGTTTCTTTTCTCCGGGAACGGGTGCGTTACGCCGATATTATTACCGCCGCTAATCTGGAAGAACAGCTTACCGGAATTATCGCCAGGGGTTCTTATACTTCTTCTTTTGTTTCCATAGCCCCGGAACTCATAAAACCCTTTGTAGCCGAGAACGTGTTTTTCTCCGCCGGGGACACGGCCGAAAAAGTAGCCGCTCTCCGTTCCCAGGTAGAACCGGTTACCGCCATGATGGAAAAGGGCGAACACATTATACGCAAGGGCTTTATCATAAGCGCCCGGGACATGACAAAACTTGACGTGCTTGATACGGCCATATTAAAAAACAGCCTTGACCGCCTGCTGGGTTATTTTATAGCCTTTCTGATAATTTTTGGGCTTTGCGTATTCTTTCTGTGCCCGAAGAATATGGGCAGACAGCTTAACGCAAGCGAACTATACCTCCTGGCCATACTCGGCGCGGCCTATGTTACAGGCGCGGTATTTATTAAGGCCGTCGCGATACAGTTTCCCTATTATCCGGTATCGCTCTTTTTTCCCACGACCCTGGCGGTGATGCTTCCTGCCATTCTGATGGGTTCTCACGCCGCGCTGTCCATGGCGGCGCTGCTTCCCCTGGCCGCCTTTGTTACCGGTTCTTTTGACGGGCCGGCCTTTGTCTTTGCCCTGGTGTCGGGGTTTTCCTCGGTGTTTACCATTCAGGGCGTGGAAAGGCGCATGGATCTGCTCAAGGCGGGCTTCTTTATCGCCGCGGTCAACATAGTTGTCATGACGGCTATGCTGCTTGCCGAACAGGCCCCCCTGCTTGAGTTTCCTGGCATACTGTTCTGGGCCGCCCTTAACGGCCTTGCCCAGGGCGTACTGGTTCTGGGTCTTCTCCCGCCCCTGGAGCAGCTTCTCAATCCCGCCACGGTCTTTAGGCTCATTGAACTTTCGGATCTTAATTCGCCGGTGCTCAAGCGGCTTCTTACCGTGGCGCCGGGGACCTACAGTCATTCGGTAATGGTAGCCAATCTTGCCGAGTCGGCCTGTCAGGATATTGGAGCCAACGCCCTCTTGGCGAGGGTGGGGGCCTATTACCACGACATAGGCAAAATGGACCAGAGTGATTATTTTATTGAAAACCAGGCTGCGTATAACAAGCACACGGAACTGGGCCCGAGGCTTTCGGCCACGGTCATACGAAGCCATGTAAAGATAGGCGTAGAAAAGGCCCGGGGTCTGGGACTGCCCCGGGAAGTCCTTGACATCATCAAGGAACACCACGGCAATTCGGTAATTACCTGGTTCTACAACGAAGCCTTAAAACAGGAATCCCAGGTAAATGTCGAGGACTTTACCTATCCGGGGAATCCTCCCCGTTCAAGGGAATCGGCTGTGGTCATGCTCGCCGATATTGTAGAAGCCGCCGTGCGCACCCTGAAAAAACCGACCGTAACGCGGCTTGAAAAGTTTATACAGGAGCTTTTTATGGCCAAGCTGGAAAACAACCAGCTTTCCCAGTCGGAACTGACCTTCCACGATCTGGAGACCATCAAGACGGCCTTTATCAAGGTCCTTGCCGGACACTACCATTCCCGCATTGAGTATCCCAAGCTGAACAAGGAAGCTCCCTTCTCTGGCGCCGTGTCCCGCGCCGGGCCGGAAAGGAGCGTAAATGCCAATGAACAGGGTTGAGGTACAGGCCGAAGGGCTTCCCCTGCCGCTCTGGTCAGGCCGGCTTGAGGCTTTTGCCCTGAGGGTGCTGGAGAAACTGGCCGTAAAAAACTGGGACCTCTCGGTGCTGCTCTGCGACGAAAAAACCATAGAGGAACTTAACGCCCGCTACCGGGGCCGCTCTGAGCCCACCGACGTACTTTCGTTTGAACTGGGAGAAACATTCAACTCAGACGGGGAACAGCGTTTTCTTCCCGGCGATATAGTTATTTCTCTTCCCGAACTCAGTAAAAACGCCGTATATTTTAATGTAAGCGAAGATGAAGAATTACGCCGCCTTGTGGTCCACGGCATACTGCATCTTGACGGAATGGACCACAGCGGCAACAGCGCGGAGGAGCCTATGCTTTTTCTTCAGGAAACCATACTCAGTGAACTTGACGGGGAGCGCGTATTGTCATGAAAACGCCTTCATTTTTTTCCCGCCTGGTAAAAAAAGGCGGGAAGGGCTATCAGGGGCTTGAGTCCGATCAGAAAGAAATGATACGGGGCGTGGTGGAACTTTCCGAAACCACGGTCAAGGAAGTAATGGTTGCCCGCATTGATACGGTTTTTCTGTCTGTTGATGCCGGCCCCGACGAGATACTGGAGCGTATTTCCGAAAGCGGCCATTCGCGCTTTCCCGTCTATAAGGAAACCATAGACAATGTCATAGGCGTACTCTATGTAAAGGATGTACTCCGCACCCTGGTTCAGAAAGAAGACCTGCTCATAGAAAAGCTCATTAAAAAGCCCTTCTTTGTTCCCGGTTCCAAACATATTGACGAACTTCTGCGGGAACTGCGCCGCCGCAGGGTACATATAGCGGTGGTGGTGGACGAATACGGCGGCGTATCGGGCATAGTTTGTATGGAAGACATCATCGAGGAAATAGTCGGGGACATACAGGACGAATTTGACAACGAACAGGAAGATATATTAAAGCTCGGCCAGGGCAGCTATCTCTGCGACGCAAGGGTAAACCTCGAGGACCTCTCCGAAGAACTGGACATCAAACTTCCGGTAGACGAATTCGACACCCTTGGGGGCTTTGTATTTGACCTTTTTGGCAAAATACCGGTAAAATACGAGAAGGTTGTTTTTGAAGGCAACAATTTTATTATCCAGGACATGGACGGTCATAAAATAAATACCGTCAAGGTGGTGCTGAACAAAGAGGCGGCCCAATAGAGAAATGGCCTTTCGGGGCGCGTTTGACCACCTAAATTGAGGAGCTTGTGTATGAAAAAGCATCTGGCAGGAGGCGTCAGGCGCCTTTGCGTTACCCTCATTCCCCTTGCTTTTTTTGTATTTTCCGGCTGCGGCGCGAAACCAATACAGGATAAAACCGAAGATGCCCCGCCCGAATATACTCCGCCCAAGGATACCCGGGAAAAGGTCATACCCGAGGATCTCCCGGAATCTTATTTCACAGAAACCATTCAAGGGGAAGACGGCGATAACCGTTATATTACAAGCTGTTTTCTCGGAAATGATACCGTTATTAATCAGGTTGAACAATCATGGATCTTGATACCAGACAATGCGCGCCGCCCGTAAAACACGGGAAGGGTCTTTCAGAACGCGGCGTTACAGGCCGCTTCGCTGCAAGAATCGTACTCATCGCTCTGCCTTTCTTTCTTGTTCCGGGCCTTTTTGCCCAGAGCGGCAGGAGCGCCGCTTTCTTTTACGAGCAGGGACAGAGCGCCATGCTTATCGAGGACTGGTATGCCGCGGCCGAGGCTTTTCAGGAAGTACTGCGAATCAACCCGTCCCATGCCGAAGCCGTGGCGGCCCTTGCCGAATCGTACTATGAGCTTGGCGAATACGACCAGGCCCTGAGCTGGACGCGCCGGGCCCGAAGCCTTGCCAGGGGCCGCTCCGATCTTGCCAACCTCGAAGCCTTTACCCTTGTAGCCCTGGGGCGTCTTGACGCGGCTTCGGCGCTAATCGCCGAAGTCCTTGCCAGGGAACCGTACAACAGGGAAGCGCTTTTTGCCGCCGCCGAACTGGACATAGCCAGGGGCCGCGCCGGCGACGCGGTGCAGCGTTACCGCGAGGCGGCCCGCCGCTATCCTGACGACAGGCGGGTACTTATTTCGCTGGCCCTGGTACTCGGCTCAATGGGAGACGAGGAGGCCGCCCGCGCTTATATCACCAGGGCGCTAAACCAGCATCCCGACGATTACCGGGTGTATTACTACGCGGCCTATCTTGACGCCGCCTCGAATCTGCTTCCCTCCGCTATACGCCACGCCGAACGGGCCCTTGTTTTTAAGCCTGGTTTTGCCCCGGCCCGCTCCCTCCTTGCCAGTCTCCGTTACCGTTCGGGCCAGTACCAGGAAGCGGCCAGGCTTGCCGACGAAATGATAGCCGCCGACAGGCAGAACGTTTCGGCCTGGTACCTTAAAGGCATGTCCTATACCCGCATGGACAGGCACCCTGACGCCATAGCCATACTCCAGACGGCAAGCGGCATAGCTCCGGAAGACGAATTTGTGCGGGCCGCCCTGGAAGATCTTATCATAGCCCATACCAGCCTTGAGGACAGACAGCGGGGCCGTTGGGCCCAGTGGCATTTTGCCCGGGCCAGGGACTACCGGAGAGAAAACCTCCTCGACCAGGCTATCTTTGAGTACCGCCGCGGCCTCCGCATTTACCCCTATGCGTCCGAGCGCAGGGAATACGCCGAACTGCTCCGCATTCAGGGCTATCCTTCCCGCTATGTGGACGAACTCCGCTTCCTCCAGGACCTGGGCCTTGCCGACCGGACGATAAACGACGCTGTGGAGACCTATGACGCGCTGCTTTCCGACGCCATATTCCGCCAGTGGGCCGTCGACCCTGTGGAACTTTCCGCCCGTCATTGGAAGATAGCGGTCTTTTCCCTGGCCTCCCAGTCCGCCTTCTACCACAGCGACGCGGGCGCTGTAAGTTCGGCATATATTAAAGACATACTGGTCCATGACCGGAACATACTCCCCCTGGACCTGGAACTCCGTCAGGCAAGTTATTCCCAGGCGTTTAGAAGCGCCCGGGAAGCCGGGGCGGATTATTTTCTTATTGTCAGTGTTTCTGAAAATGAACGGGACCTGTCCCTTAAAGCCGAACTTTTTGTCGGCCGTACCGGATCGCAGGCGTCGTTGTTTTACGCTTTCAGGACCGGTCCTGACCGGCTTAGAAACGCGTCACGAAATATCGTCGAGCAGCTTTCATCGTCATTGCCTTTCAGGGCTTCCCTGATACGCCGCAGAGGTTCCCAGGCCCTTATTGACAAGGGCAAGGCCGACGGCCTTAAACCCAACGGCGTATACGAGATTATCAAAAAGAACCGGGCGGGACTCCTTAACGAGGGTATAGGGATAAGCTATTATCCGGAAGATCTTTTGGGCACCCTGGTAATCGAAAGGGTAGGGGACGAAATTGCCTCAGGCACACTGAGCAGAAACGGCTTCTTTGACCTCATTGCTACAGGCGACGAAGTGTTCCTCCGCGCCGGGGACGAAGAGAGCCGCGGCGGCGGCGAACAGCCGGTCAATCCCGAACTTCGCTCACTGCTGCGGACTATCCGCTGAGATCCTGGCAAGAACCGCTTCGATCCACTCGGACGCCTCGGCGTCCTCATAGGGCCTGACAAGGAGAAATTCAAAAAGGGCTTCCTGGTACTTGTTCAAAAAATACCAGGCCTGGCCAAGGTAAAAATGGGCCCGGTATTCAAGATCCGGACTTCTGGGGAGGGAGAGAAACTGTATGAGTTCGTCTCTGGCCTGTTCCCACTGTTCCTTGCTAAAAACGTCCCGTACTATGACACCCAGAGTATACTCGGCGCCGCTTGTGTTTTCTTCCAGGTCCCGCGAAAAAGCCCTGGGCCTTTTTTGAACCGGGACCGGTCCGGCCTTTCCAAGGAGGGCGCTGAGGGCCTGTTCAGCCTCGGCGCTGAGGGCCCGTGATGGAGAAGTCTCCATAAGACCCTGGGAACGGGGAACGGCGTTGCCTGTCGATACAAGGGGAAGGGGCATGGAACGGAGCCCTTCTTTGTCTCCGGCACCTGCGGAGAGCCGCACCGCCTGGGCGGTGGCGTTTCGTCCGGGCACTATCGACACTCTGCCCTGGGCGAGATTTTCTTCAAGAATAACCGCGTAGTAGTAATCTATATCCCGCACCGGATAATCGGTAAAGGGCGATCGTACCCCGGTCTGCACAATTACCGCGCTTAAAAGGTCCTGGGTGTTCCGTATAGGGTGTACGCTCCGGTAGAGTACCGGGGTTTTTCCCTCGCCTTCTATAGAAAAACGTATGATTACCGAATCGCTTCGAAGCTCGGTTTCTACAAAGGCTGTCTCGTCCTGTATGAACGTATCTTGCGCGCCCGGCCAGGGGGCCCCGCCCCCGGGAAGCCCGTCCTGAATGCTGACGCTGATCGTATTGTTAAGCGGTATGAGTATGTCGTATATAGTGCCCCGGCCGTCGCTGGCCGCGACAAAATAGTAACAGGGTCCGGCGCCTTCAGGCTCGTCTATATAGGACCCGCTTCCATAGGGGATTTCCTCAGGCTTTTCCGTCCCGATCCCGGCCGCTTCGATGGGCCTGGCC
>JAIRTD010000179.1 GCA_031255115.1 Spirochaetaceae bacterium
TTACTCCTCGCGCCGCTTCTGACCGCTGTTTTCGCCGACCCCGCGCCTGGTGCTTCTTCCCTGATAAGGGCAGTCATCACCCGCACCGCGGCGGCCATTTCATCATTGAGAAAACAATCCCGCGCGTCCGGCGCCCGCGTTTCGAGGGCGGTTGTAAGGGCCTCTAGGGCCGCTTCGGCGTCATTGTCAAGCAGGCTCAGTCCTATGACAAAAAAGCCGTCGGCCCTTCCCAGAACCCGGATAATCAGGGAGAAAAAATCAGTCTGGGTATACCCTTCTTTATCAAGGAGGAAAAGACAGTACCGGGCATAACGCAGGGCAAGCAAAGCCCCGTCGCAGCGGCGCTCTTCCTGCAGCCCCCGGAATACGGACTGGCTTAAACGTTCAAAATGCCCGGTCATGCCCTGGCGCAGCGCCTCGTCGGCCTGTTCGGCTATACCCCGCAGGGGATGGGGATCTATGAGGAGCTTTTGGTACAGTTCCTTTACAGGAGAAAGAACGGCTCCGCCTGTCCCGAAATCCACTTTCCCGCTGTTATTCGCTTTGGGCTTTTCTTTTTGGACTGCGGTCTTTACCCCGGAAATCCAGTCGGAAAAAAGATCCTTGAGTGAACCGGGGGGCGAAGAAGTTTCTATGGAAGCAAGGGCCCTGCGGCAGCTCTCCTCATCGCCGTTGTACATGGCCCTGATAGCGTGTACCAGTTGTTTCCAGTCGGCAAATTCCCCGCCGCAAAATTCCATGCGGGCAAGGGCTTCGGGGTTTTCGAGGCCGTTACAGGCGGCGTCAAAGGCATCGGCAAGATCCCAGGGAAAATTCCCCTCCGCGCCCAAAAAACGTTCAAGACAGGAACTCTCTTGCATTAAAGATCCCCAAGATAATTTTTAATGAGTTTGAGTTTAAGATTCCGGAGCTGCCCGGTAACCGAAACTTTGTAGATATGCGGATTGAGTATGCGCTTATAGCTGTCGTCAAAACACGCAAGCTCAGTACGCACCTTTTCCTGAATGAGCTTGAGCGGAGGATGGGCGGCGAGTATCCCGCCGTCTTTCATCTTGAGCTTTAACAGGGCCTCCGGCCGGCCTTCGCCGTCCCAGTAAAAATGCCGGTAGTCCCCCGAAGGATGCCAAAAAACATGACGGGTTCCGGCTTTGATTTCGTCATCCTCCAGGGCCATAATATCGGCCAGAGCCCGGCCCTCTCCGTCCCTGATACGCCAGACCTGTTTGATTCCGGGAGTGGTGGTCTTTTCAGGATTGTCAGAAAACTTTACCGCCGGAACAAAGCCGCCCCCGGCGTCCTGCTTGGCGGAAAGTTTATACACACCGGTAAAGGCCGCCTCGCTGCCGCCGGTTACCAGTTGGGTCCCCACTCCCCACGAATCAATAGGAGCCCCGGCCAGAGTCATGGTATTGACGATTGACTCATCAAGGTCATTGGAAACCGTTATAGTCGCCCTGGAAAGGCCCTCATTGTCAAGAATCTTTCGTACTTCAACAGAAAGGTAATGCATGTCCCCGGAATCAAGACGCACGCCGAAATTCTTTCCCTCAGCCGCCAGGAGCTTTCCAACCTTTACGGCGTTCTTGATGCCGCTCCGCAAAGTATCGTAGGTATCAATGAGAAATACCGGATGGTCCGGGTATATATCGGCATAGGCCTTAAAAGCCTCTTCTTCGGAAGCATAGGACATAACCCAGGAATGGGCCATGGTCCCCATAACCGGTATGCCGTACTTTTTTCCGGCAAGCACATTGGACGTACTTCCCGCGCCGCCTATATAGGCCGCCCTGGACGCCGAAAGAGCGCCGTCAGAACCCTGGGCCCGCCGCAAACCAAATTCCATAATCTTGCCCCGGTTCGAAGCAAGCCATACCCGGGCTGATTTTGTCGCGATAAGACTCTGAAAGTTAATGCAGTTTAAAAGCATGCCTTCGATAATCTGGCACTCGATAAGACTGCCCCTGATACGTATCAGCGGTTCCTGGGGAAACACTACCATCCCTTCGTCAAGCGCCCAGAGTTCTCCGGAAAAACGAAAATGCTTTAGGTAGTCAAGAAAGGGCTTTCTAAAAAATTCAAGCGATTCAAGATAGGCGATGTCTTCGGAAGAAAAAGAAAGATCCGCCAAAGTCTCAAGCAGGGGCTCAAGACCCGCAAACACCGAAAAGCCGCCGCCAAAAGGCTGACGCCTGAAAAACATCTCAAACACAGCCTCCTGACCGGGATTCCTGATCCAGTACCCCTGGGCCATGGTGAGAGAATAAAAATCGGTAACTAAGGCGCTGTGCATAGACCTTCCTTAAACAATATCCCGGGAATCCATAAAACTCACCCCCGCTTCCCGCATCAGTTCCACGGCCCGTTCAACCGAACCCGGAGGAACCCCCACGCCGCGGACCGCGTCGCGCACCACCACGGTATGATACCCCAGCCGGGCGGCGTCAAGAGCGCTGTAAAGCACACAGTAATCAGTGGCAAGCCCGCCGAGAAACACCACGGCTATACCCAAACTCTTTAAAAGCCCGTCAAGACCGGTAGGCGTCCTCCGGTCATTTTCAAAAAAAGCAGAATAGGAATCAAGACCCTTCTCGCTTCCCTTGCGGAGTATATACGTTACCGGCCCAAGATCAAGATCAGCGTGTAAAGCGGCGCCAACACTGCCCTGAACACAGTGATCAGGCCAGAGCGTCTGATCCGCCGCCTCGGGCAGGGGAAGACTCGTCCGCGTCAGCGGCGCGTGAATCGAGGCCAGAGGAATGGTAACCGTTTCGTAGACCTTCTTCCCCTCATGGGCCGATGCAAAAGAAACATGAAAAGGCGGATGCCAGTCCTGGGTAGCGACAACCCGCCCTCCCCCGGCGCATAGGTTCCGCGCCAGAGCGTTAAGCGGCCGCACCACCTCGTCCCCGCCCGTAACAGCCAGGGCCCCCGGACCAAAACGCTGACCCGAAACGCTCACATAGGCCGGACAAAAATCATTCTGTACATCAATTTCAAGCAAAACTGACCGGGAAATATCGATTACCATACCTCACCCCCCGCGGCCCCCTACCGCCTGAACCATGATCACCCCGGAGAACAGGCGGGAAGCCGGGACAGCACCGTGAGCCCCAACTCCCGGGCCATCGCCTCGCACTGCCCCACACTGGGACAGACCAGGTTTTCCACATGATGCGCATCGGCGCTGACAAGACAATCCAGACGATAATTTGCCGCCAGCTTCCACGCCTCCCTGCAAGGATAACCCCGCTCATGAAGAAGCCCGTTGGCGTTAATCTCCGCAGGAATCCCCAGCCGTTCACAAGCCGAAAAAATCGCGTCCATAGCCTCCAAAAAAGCATCATCCACCCTGCCGTAACCCGCTATAGGCACATCAGGATGGGCGAGAAAAGTAAAAAGCCCCGTCTCAAGACCCTCGATAACCTCATCCGCATAGCGCAGCACCTCTTTCGGCCTGCTCAACGCAAAATTGTCAAGACTGCGGTCTATACTGGTATGCTGCCCAAGAAGCAGAATCTCATAACCGCGTTTTTCTTTTAAGTCCCGGTAGTAGCCAAGCAGATCAGGATAGTACTCACACTCAAGCCCCTTGCGCACCGTAATCCGCCCAGAGTACTTCTTAATAAGCCCGTTGAACTCACGATCAAAAGCATCAAGCTCACCGCAGTACATACGCCTCGAATCAGGATCGCCAGGCAAAGGCACATGTTCTGTAATCGCAAGCTCAGAAAGCCCCCGGACCACAGCCTCTTTGATATAATCTTCGATTTCGCCGCTCCCGTGACGACACCAGCGGGTATGGGTATGATAATTAGCTGTCATAATGTTTACTATCAAAAGAGTATATCACAGAAAAAAACTTTTGTCATGAGCCAAAACAAGAAATTTTCAAGCCCCCGCCAGAAATCCAACCATACCAGTATTCTGTAAGCCAATCAGGGCGCATTTCCGGCGCCCCCGCGCCGGAAACCGGGCTTTCCGGGGTTCCGCTCCGCTCCATTCTTTGCGCGCCGCGCAAAGAACGCTTCGCGCCCCTCCAATCCCTTGCGCTAGCCAATACGTCACTACTCTACAGCACCGGACATTTTTGCGCTCCGTTTAAGAATTATCCGGCAGCCATTTTCCAACACGAGTTCAAGAGTTTGTCCATCGGAGAAACAATCTGCCAGGTCTCAGCACCGCCATTGTTCTGAAGACTAATTGATAACATCTTTTTATTAAAATATCCTTCTTTTTGGATCCCATCAAAAAAGGCTTTGTCAGAAGACCCGAAAGTATTCCCCTCTAAATCAGTAAGAACATTTAGCGGTATTACTGGTAAGTTGGAAAAAAGAACCGTCCCATTTGCTTTAATTTCCATAGACATACCACAAAACGGTTCTTC
>JAIRTD010000222.1 GCA_031255115.1 Spirochaetaceae bacterium
ATAATGATCGACAACAAACTCCTTGAGCTTTTGCGCATACGCCTTTCAGTCTATAACAGCCTGGCCTACGAACTGGCCGAGGGAGCGGAGAAGGTTTTTCTGCCCGCAAGTTACGCCGAAACCTTTTCGGGATACTGGCAAGCGGCGGGCCTTCCCTCCTCCCTTACCGGGAGCTTCGGCCTTAACGACGATGTGCTTCCCGCGCGTTTTTCGGTGTCAGACGACGCCATGGGCTTCTTCGGCTTTGTCATTTCCGTAGGGAACGAGCCTGACTTTACCCTCTTTGTCGACCCGGCGGACGCGCCTGACATTATTTTTTCCCGCCGGGACCTTGACGCCGGGGAACAGGCCTATACGTTTAAGGGAAGGCTTTACGTGGGCAGAGTCGCCGGCGGGGATTCGAGCAGGGCCCTTTTTGAAAAAACCATAGTTCCCTATATCACCAACAACAAGGGTATCGAAGTTACCGTACAATTTAACGGCGAAGAACTGCTCATAAAGGCAAAGCGCCGTTTCCGCAGGGCCTTTACCATATTCAACGCCAGGTTCCCGGACGCGCCCTGAGTTCGGCGCGCAAGAACGCCGGGCTAGCCGGAGCTTTTCTTTTGCCCGGTGAGGAATTTGCGCAGCTGCGCCAGTATGTCGTTCAGGTCAAGGGGCTTTCCGATATGGTCGTTCATACCGGCTTCGATGCATTGTTCGATGTCGTCCTTAAACACATTGGCGGTCATGGCCACTATGGGAACAGAAGCGGCCCGGGGATCTTTCAGGGCGCGTATTCTCCGCGTCGCCTCGTATCCGTCCATCTCAGGCATCTGCACGTCCATAAATATCATGTCGTAACGGGCGGGGTCTTTGCTGAATTTACGCAAGGCTTCGGCGCCGTTTTCCGCGCAGTCGATGGCAAGCCCTGTAGGGGCAAGCAGGGTGATGACGATCTCCCGGTTAATATCCACATCCTCGGCAAGGAGCATGGTATAGTCCGAAAAATTACCGGCGCTTTCTCCTTCTCCGGCGTTTTCCGCCTGCTGTTCGTCCGCGTCGATGCACTCGTTGATGCAGTTTACGATGCTTGACGGAAAAAGAGGCTTGGGAAGAAATTTATCCACCCCCGCTTCCCTGGCCTCTCCGGCTATCATGCTCCACTCGGCGGCGGAGATCATGATTACCGCGGATTTTGCCTGGGCCTCGTCCGCCCTGATACGCCTGGACAGTTCTATGCCGTCCATGCCGGGCATTCTCCAGTCAATAAAATAAAGATCATAGGAGCCGTTCTTTTTTATCAGCGCCATGGCCTCCTCGCCGTCCGAAGCGGTATGGCAGACCGTGCCGTATTTTTTCATTATATTGCCGAAGTACTCGCGCGTGTCAGGCGAATCATCAACCATGAGCACCCGGAGATTTTTCCAGTTGACGCCGGGATTGAGCAGCCCTGTTCTTTCCTTTTCGCCGGCCCGCAGCATCTCGACGGTAAAGACAAAGGTAGAACCCCTGCCGGGTTCGGATTCGACCCAGATACGGCCGCCCATCATCTCCACAATGCGCCTCGAAATGGCCAGCCCAAGACCCGTGCCGCCGAATTTGCGGGAAGTTCCGCTGTCTGCCTGTTCAAAAGAAGTAAAGAGTCTTTCCTGCTGCTCCCTGGTAATGCCTATGCCCGTGTCGCTCACCTCTATACGCACCGTGCAGACACCATCCTCTTCTTTGACAAAGACGGCGTTAAGCTGTATGGAACCTTTGTCGGGGGTAAATTTTACCGCGTTTGAAAGGAGATTGGTGATAACCTGGGCAAGGCGCTGGTCGTCGCCTATAAAACGGCGGGGTATGCGCTCGTCGATACCGACCGTAAAATTCTGCCGCCGCTCATCCATGCGGAAATTGATAACATTAACCACCCGCTGGAGCATTTTTTCAAAATTGAAGCTCACCAGAGAAAGCTCAAGTTTATTTGCCTCGATCTTTGACATGTCCAGAATATCGTTGATTACGCCGAGAAGATGGGCAGAAGCGTCGTCAATTTTTTTAAGGCAGTAATCCTTGCGTTCAATATCCTGGGAACTTTTGGCAATGGCGGTCATGCCAATGATGGCGTTCATGGGGGTTCTGATTTCGTGGCTCATATTCGCGAGAAAGGCGCTCTTTGCGAGACTTGCCTGTTCGGCTTCTTCCCTGGCGCGGAAAAGTTCGGAGACTTCGTTCATCACCACCACGGCGCCCCGGTTTACCCCGGCCTGCTCCGCCGCGGGGCTTATGGAAACCTGGAACACCTTTTGTTCACCCAGAAAACTGATGCCTTCGTCATAGTTAAACTGGGCGCCGCTCTCAATTACCGTCCTGCATTTTTGTTTGGTTTCTTCGATCCACGCAGCGCCAAAGCGTTCCGCGAAAAGATCGTGAAAGGGAAGCCCGACTATCTCGCGTATATCGCTGTACCCGAGAAGGCTGGCAATTTTATCGCTGCCAAGGACAAAGCGCAACTCCGTGTCCAGCATATAGGTTATGCCCGGCGAATTTTTAAGGATGAGGCGGTTATAAAAATTGGAAAGTTCCCTGGCCGCTTCATTGGAATTTCTGAGTCTTTCGGTCTGCTCGTGCATGAGGGACAGGGCCCGGTAATCCCGTTCGAGCTTTTTGTAAAGCCTCTCCAGGCGGGTGTACTGTTTTGAAGAAAACTCGGATGACATAAGCCCCCCATAAATCAGAACATACAGAAGGTAATCGAACAGTTGTGAAAACGGTTGGACGCGTCTCCTTCATTATAGTGAACAGGACAGATCTCTCCGAGACCATAGGCGCCAAAAAGCGTCATGCCCGGCGGAAGCATTTCCGAGAGTATGCGGCCCTCGGCGTCGGACTCGGAACCGAGTATCATGGCCCTGCCGCAGCAGGATATGCAAAGCACGGTTGAATATTCGTATCCTTCCTGGTTTTTGCCCTGGTCAAGAAGGGCCCGCATGGATTCCCGGCAGGCGGCCATGACGTCTTCTTTATTTACCAGGCATATATTGGCCAGGGTCCCGGCGGGAACATTGCCGAAAAAAGTTCCTGAGCCGTCTTCAAGATTGAGGGACGAAATATGACGCATCAAAGGCGTTTCGTCTTTTCCTTCCCTGGTCAGCATCATGGGATAGGAGGTAAAGGCCAAAAGCGGATCTTCCACATCGGTCTTGAGGCCGAAACCTTCGAGGTACTTTACAAAGGTCTCGTCGCCGACGCGGCGCACCACGTTCTTTTCGGCGTCGACGACCCGGCGTATGCGCTCGGCAAAACGGGAGGTAACATGACGGAGGGCAAAGACCGGCCGGAGCTTTCCCCCCAGACCGGCAAGCACCAGGGAGTTCTTGTATTCTTTTCCGGAGAGGAACACCCTCGCCCGTTTGTAATCGTAATCATCGGAGGCTACCCCGCCTATGACCGGAACGCCCGGAGCGGTTTCGGAAATCACCTCAGGGTAAATGTCGCCTGAAAAACCCATGCCCTGGGGACAGAAGGCAAAGAGTACTTCCGGAGCGGCGCCGTCCGGGGAGACGGTTCTCATATAGGCTTCGGCGATAATTTTTTCGTAGTTAGAAGCGTCCAGGGGACCGGAAACAGCCGGAGAAAAAACGCAGTCGTCGCCGGTAAAAACGGTAAGCAGGGCCGCGGCGTCCTCCCTGCCCCCGCCGTCTATGGCGGCCAGGGTGGTCATGCCGGCGGTCTCAATACCCAGCGTTTCTTTAAGGGCCGCGGTAAGGGCCGCGCCGTCGGTATCGGCGTCGCAAAAAAGAACACCAAAAGAATTATTTTGCAGTGTAAGTTTTTGCCGTATTGATTCGCCGAGTTCCCGGGCGGTTTCCCGGGGGTCGTCCAGTTCAAAACTAAGGGCCGACGCGCTTTTCATGATACTATCATATCCTCCCTGTTTTTTGCGCACAAGCCCCAGCGGAACTTAGGCAAGCAAGCTGCTTCGGGCAAGCTGCTTCGGACAACGCCGCTCCGGGCAAGGCCGGCGCTTTCAAGCCAAATTCAAATTTGTCCGGCACCGGCGCCTGAAAACAGGTCCCGGCTGATTTTGTAAATACGGCTGGGCCTGCCCTTGGCCACGGTCTTCTTTTCGGCGATTACCTCGGCGAGGCCGTTCTTTACCAGGCTGTTCAAAAAGCGGTTCGC
>JAIRTD010000230.1 GCA_031255115.1 Spirochaetaceae bacterium
CGCTTATATGGGGCAGTATACTTCTTCTCGCCGTTATAAGTCCATTCATCCTTTATGGAAACAATGAGACGGTAACGGTTTATGTAACCCGCACCGGATCCAGATACCACCGCGAAAACTGCTCTTCCCTGGCGCGTTCAAGCCTGCCGCTGTCCCTGGACGAAGCTGTGCGCCAGGGGTATGAGCCCTGTTCCCTTTGCGATCCTCCCCGTCAGAATACGGCGGGCCGGGCTTCTTCCGAAAACGCCGGCGCTTCTGCGCGCGTGCCGCTTGATTCAGAATCCCAGCCGCAGAACGGCCTCTACCAGGTTAATGTTGAAGGGCTGCAAAGTTATACCCAGGCCGATATGGGACGCATGGTCAGGGCTGAGGTTTCGGGCCATGTTGACGGCGACACGGTCAGGGTACGCATAGAAAATCCGCCGCCGGGACTTTCGGCTTTGGAGACAATCAGGCTCCTGGGCGTTGACACCCCTGAGACGGTTCATCCGGCGCGGCCTGTAGAGGCCTTTGGCAAAGAGGCCAGCGCTTTTACCAGGGACAGACTCCTGGGCAAGACCGTATACCTTGCCTTTGACTGGGACCTCAGGGACCGCTACGGCAGACTTTTGGTTTACATTTACACCAGCCCCGCTGATGACAATGGCCCCGCCGGTAACACCAACTCCGCTGATGACAGCAGCCCCGCTGATGACAGCAACTCCGCTGATGACAATGGCCGCGCGGGCGGCGGAATCAACTGCCATAACGCCGACCTTATCCGCGAAGGCTATGGCCATGCCTATACCCGCTTTGCCTTTCAATTTATAGAAGAATTTCGTGCCCTTGAAGAGGAAGCGAGAAGGGAAAAACGGGGCCTCTGGGGAGAATAAATCTACCCGCGGCCCGCCTGGTGCGCATAACGCTGTTGTGGCATGAAAAAAGAGTATAGAGGAGAAACAGCTTCAGTCTGAAAGCTATCTGACCCGCACGGTTACCGGGCCCACCATATTCCGTTCCCGTGTGCCGGAGCCGAAATATTGAACTTCGGCCTGCAGCTCGACCGGACCGCCGCCAAGTTCGATGCGGGTTCTGTAAAGCGCCCGGTTTTCTCCCCTGAGGGTGGCTTCAACATAGACATAGTACGATCCTAAGGGCAATGTGGCGCCGTCTTTTCCGGTTCCGTCCCATACAAAGTTCTGCTGTCCGCTTCGGGGCGTCGCGCCGGTAAAGGCGTCAAGCCCGGCGGCGCTTTGGGAGGCAAGTCCCGCCTGCCGTACCCATTGGGGTATGGATTCTGGCCGCCGCCTAAAGCCCCCGGTGGCGGTAAAACGGGTGGCGTAAAGGGTCTTTACCAGTACGCCCTGGGCGTCTTCTACCCAGACGGCAAACTGATTGCTGCTAAAACCAGACTGCCGTTGATAGGCAAAAGATATTTCGACTCTGCCGGGAGAACTTGCCTGGGCCGCCACACCGCTTATGGAAAAGAGCGAAACAAACAGAGGAAAGGTGAACAGCTTTTTCATAAGATACCTGTTTTATACTCCATTTTTAAAACAAAAGCCGTCCGGAAGGCAAACGCGTTCCCGGACAGCTTCGGCTTTTACGGATTAAGTTTCCTGCTTGCCGTAAGCAGGGAACCCAGGACCATGAGATGAACTGCCAGCATCTGCAGCACATGCCAGAGGTCCTTGGTGAACGCACCTGAGTTGAACCAGTAGATGCACTCAACGACGATGTAAATAGCCCAGACTATAAAGACAATAAAAATGAACAGATACAGGAATGAAAGTCTAAGCTGAAACAACTCCAGAATCAGGGCTATTCCCGCGATAAGCGCGATAATACCGGTGATTATTGCCAGAAAGGTAGTGGCTTCCCCCCTGCCAAATACGGTGCGGTAAATTATCGCGAAATCACCGCCTTTGTCGATACCCAGTACGCCGTTGGCAATAAGATACAGGCCAACAGAAAGCTGCCACAAAACAGTTCCAAGACTACGATTCATATAATCCTCCCAACTATGTAAATTTTATCACATGCAAAAGAAAAATTCAATCGGCCGGGAGTGTTTGTTCCCGCTGTACCGTAATCCTGATGCCGCTTGAGCGGCCCTGCGTGTCAACGACCGAGAGATTCCATATCCCCGGTTCAGGGGACCAGACAAAGCGCTCGTTGGGTTTGGTTCTTCCTATAAATTGGGTATCGGCAAACCAGAAGAGTTCTCCCCCGTCCTGGTCGGCTCCGGCAAGGAGTACAAGCTGGTTGTAGCGGCTGTTATCGGTCAGTACATAGGTCGTGTTTGCAAGCGGCGAAATTATCGAAGGAGGAAAGCCCGGCGTCTCTCTGACAGAAGAACGGTCAGGAGCATAGGGCGGGGCCGTAAAGCGGGGGAGCCCTGCAAGGGCGAAAATTTCCATCAGGTCGGACGGCCAGAATTCCCTGACTTCTGAACGTATATACGGCCCTTCGCTTTCGTCGGTACGGTAGCCTGTCCGCGTATCAATGTATATGCGTCTGTGTATGCGGCATGTGGCGATAGGCGAAACGCCGGGTATAAACCAGGTTCCGGCAAGCCGGGGGCAGTCCGCTCCGGGCAGATCGCCCGAAACAGCGCAGACATCCACCCTGGAAACATTGGGCGGCATGGTTCGTGGCGGAAGCAGTTCTGTAGAAGAAAGCCCGGCGCTGATGGCGTCTATAATATTGAACTGAAGCGGCGTGGCGGTGAGGCGGCCTATAAAGGCGTTGTTGCCTTCGCCCGAAAAATTCCCCAGCCATACGGCAAGGACAAAGCGGTCAAAGACAGCGATGGACCAGGCGTCCTTAAAGCCTATTGAAGTTCCGGTCTTGTATGCCACAGAAACTGTCCGTCTGCTGCCGTCCGGTATTTCGTCAGGGGCGGGATTGCGTTCAAGCATATCCAGGGTAATCGCCGCCGCCCCGGCGGAAAGCAGGGCGACTCCCGCATTGCCGGCCGCCCCGCCCCGCTGGCCCGGAAAAAAGCGGAGCTCCTTTTCCACGCCGCCTGAGGCCAGCGCGGCATAGAGGCGCACCAGTTCCAGCATGGTAAGGCCGCCGCTTCCCAATACCAGGGAGAGGCCGTAATGTCCTTTTTCTTCAAGGCCGCTTACGCCCGCGCGGGATAAAAAATCGTAGAGATCAGGGGTACGGATATTCCGGGCAAGTTCGACCGCGGGAATGTTCCGCGAGTCAACCAGGGCGCGCCAGGCTTTGACCGGTCCCATAAATTCACTCTGATAATTATCAGGAGTATATTCGCTAAAACCGACAGGCGTGTCCTTGAGCATTTTTTCAGGGTGTATCAGCCCCTGTTCAATGGCCAGGGCATAGACAAAGGGTTTGAGTGTCGAACCTGGAGAGCGTTTGGAATTAAAGCCGTTGACCTGGCCCTGTATCGAGTCGTCAAAATAGTCCGCTGAACCAAGCGCCGCAAGAACTTCCATCGTGGTGTAATCGGCAAGAAGGACGCTGCCGTTTTTAATGCCCCAGGAACGGTTCTTAACGAGGAAACTTTCAAGTTCCCGCTCAAGGATATTCTGGTACCCAAGCTCCAGAGTAGTTTTTGCTCCATCATAGGGAAAAAACGCCCTGAGGTATTCGGTAAAATGAAGGGCCCGCCTGGGCCAGGCCGCGTGAATATAGGGGGGCAGTTCCATCTCCGCTTCGAGCAGGCTGTCCTCTGGATGCGCGCCAAGCCATGCGTCATACAGGATGCGTCTTGAGCGGAGCAGTTCCTCTCCGGCAAAACCGGAAAGCGGGGCGCGCTGCGCCGGATTCTGTGGTATAACGGTAAGGGTAAGAATTTCTCCTTTGGTAAGTTCCCGTACATCTTTGCCGAAGTAATACCAGGCGCCTGAAGCATAACCCTCGATATTGCCGCCCAGGGGAACAAGGTTAAGATACGCTTCGAGTATTTTTTCTTTTGAATAACAGGCTTCAAGAAAAAGCGCGCCCAGGGTCTGTATAAATTTTCCCGCCAGGTTTTTTGTGTAAAGGCCCCAGCGAAGTCTGGCAAGCTGCATGGTTATTGTTGAAGCGCCTACGCGGCGGCGGCGCATGATATAGGTTTCGCTGAACGCCCTGAACATGGCCGCCGGGTTGATGCCCGCATGTCCGTAAAAGTAGCGGTCCTCCTGGAGCAGCACGGCCTCGACAAGGGCCGGTGGAAAATTTGCCAGGGCTGTTCTAAAACGGTATTTGTCGTCGCCGGTTAAAAAGACATTGAGCAGTTTTCCGTTCCGGTCGGTGTAATAGGCGGAAAAAGAAATTCCCCTGAGTATATCGCCTGAAATTCGCGTATAACAGACAACAAGAATACAAAACAGCGCCAGGCCCAGGATAAATTTTTTTATCCTGCCGAAACGCTTCTTTTTGCCGGGAATTTTCATCATATTATAATAACGCAAAGCAACATAAACGCAAAGTGTTCCATTTAAAAACGCTCCGGGAAATTCCCCTTTATACCAGCCGTCCCCGCTTTAGCGCGGCGCCGGGAAATTTTTTGTTGATCTTGAGTATGGTCTCTTCGAGCTGCCTTTCCCTGCCCTCGTCGTTCCCGCCGCCGGCATCGTCAAAAAGTTCCGCCTGATATGCGCTTTTTGTTTCGAGGTTCATGAGGCCCGCGCCGAGGAGCCGCAACCCCCTTCCTCTCTGGTACTTTTTATGAAACAGATTGAGAAGCCGGTCGTACAGTTCATTAAGCGTGCGGACCGGTTTTTCAAAAGTCTCCCTGCCGCTTTCGGTAGAAAAATCTCCGTAACGGATTTTAATTGTAATGGTACGACTCTGCCACTGACAGTCGAGAAGCCGCCAGATGAGGGTTTGGCATATATCAAGGAGCGCTGTTTCTATGGCAAAGGCATCGTACAGATCAAATTCAAAGGTACGCTCCGCACTCATGGAATGGGTTCCCCGTTCCTCATCAAAGGCAGCGGCGGCTTCGCCCCGGACCGCCCGGTACAGAAAAAGGCCAAAGGAATTGCCGA